>NZ_JAYFSK010000010.1:0-70569 GCF_041464035.1 Acinetobacter sp. AL9
ACGTTTAGGAGATTTCGAAGGTGACACGGTGATTGGTAAACATCATAAAGGTGCTTTATTGACTCTCGTTGATCGAAAGAGCCTGTATGTACATATTGTTCATTTAGGGTCAACGAGAGAATCCTCTAAAACGATTACTTGTGCATTAGATCGTTTACAAATGAGCCATGCTTATAGTGTGACATTTGATAATGGCAAAGAATTTTCCGAACACAAAAGAATTATTGATGCTGGCATAGAGACGTATTTTGCTGATCCTTACAAGTCTATTCAGAGAGCTAGAAATGAAAATACGAATGGTTTAATCCGGCAATATCTGCCAAAATCATCATCGTTTGATGACGTGTCAAACGAACAAATAGAGCAGATAGAATTTGCACTCAACCATCGTCCTAGAAAAACCCTAGGTTGGTATACACCGAGTGAAGTTATGGCTGGTTTTTATACTGTTGCACTTGCCGCTTGAATCCGCCCAATGATAAATGGGCCGCATTACTGGGTTACACACTTTCTGAGTTATTACCTGGAAACAGATACACGTGGGAAAGGCTAACGCATCCTGATGACCTGGCTTATTGTGCAACTATTCTTGAAAAGCACATATCAGGCCTAATACCCATATATGAAGCCAATCTTCGTATGAAACACAAAAATGGTGAATGGAAATGGATAAACACCAGAGGGCGCATTTCTTCAAGGACATATGATGGCAAAGCTCTATGGTTATTGGGTACACACTTTGATATCAATGACCAAATAATTGCAGAAAAAGCGCTTAGTGATAAGTCAAGGCAGATGGAAGCTGTTGTTGAAGGGTTGCTTGATGGCATTATTATTATTGATGGTCGTGGTAAAATTCTGACATTTAACCAAGCCGCACAGGAAATCTTCGGCTATACGGAAGATGAAACGCTTGGCAAAAATATTAGCATGTTGATGGGGTCACCTCATCGAGAGCATCACGATAGCTACTTATCAAACTATATAGAACGTGGTGTCAGTGACATTACTGGGCGTATTCGTGAGCTTGAGGCCTTGCGCAAAGATGGTTCTATGTTTCCAATCGAGCTTGGTGTAGTTGAAGTTCAAATGGCTGGTGAAGTTAATTTTATCGGTGTTGTCAGGGATATCACTGAGCGTAAACAACGTGAAAATGAAATTCACCAGTTAGCATTTTATGACCCATTAACATTGCTACCTAATCGACGTCTGTTGTTGGACAGATTGACGGGAGCTATAAATCATAGCGTTCGTACAAGGAACTTCTCAGCATTATTTTTTCTTGATTTAGATAACTTTAAAAACCTTAATGATAGTGCTGGTCATAATAAAGGTGATTTGCTGTTGTGTCAGGTCGCTGAGCGTCTTGTCAACTCAGTGAGACAAGGTGATACCGTAGCGCGTTTAGGCGGCGATGAGTTTGTTATTATTGCATCAGATTTAAGTCATGAACCAACATTAGCAGCGAACCAGGCTGAGAGACTTGCACAAAAAATCGTGAGTAATTTAACAAGGGAATATAATCTTGACGGTCTAACTTACAATAGTTCGGCAAGCATTGGTGTAACACTTTTTAACAGTGAAAATCTGTCAAAAGAAGATTTGTTAAAGCAAGCTGATATGGCTATGTACAAGGCTAAATATGCTGGCCGAAATGGTGTGCAGTTTTTTGACCCGCAAATGCAAGTTGCAGTAAGCTCAAGAGCAGCAATTATTAGCGACTTATACTCTGCAATACAAAGCCAGCAATTTGTACTTTTCTATCAAAAACAGGTCAATCACCTGAAGCAGTGTATTGGTGTTGAGGTATTGTTACGCTGGATACACCCAGAAAAAGGCATGGTGTCGCCACTGCAATTTATCCCATTAGCGGAGGAAACAGGTCTTATTGTACCCATTGGCGAGTGGGTGCTAGAGGAAGCTTGCGCCACTCTGGCAAAATGGTCTTTAGAATCCGAAAAACAACACCTAAGCATTGCGGTTAACATAAGCGTAGTTCAATTTAGCAAAGATAATTTTGTTCAGACTGTTTTAAATGCATTGAAAACCTCAGGTGCAAATCCACAGTTGCTAAAGCTGGAAATTACGGAAACGTTGCTCGCAAATAACATTCCTGATGTTAAAGCTAAGATGAAAGAGTTGCAGCAGCACGGCGTGACTTTTTCAATCGATGATTTTGGTACAGGCTATTCATCCTTATCCTACTTAAAACAATTGCCTATAAATCAGTTGAAAATTGACCAAGGGTTTGTTCGAGATATTATCAATAGCAGTAATGATAGGGCCATCGCTCAGGCAGTTATAACATTAGCCGACTCAATGGAACTGCAAGTCATAGCTGAGGGTGTTGAAACAGAAGCCCAGCGCGCGTTATTGCAGAGTATGGGGTGTCACACCTATCAAGGCTATTTATACGGAAAACCGTGTCGGATAGAAGAGCTGCATTTTTAAAAGATAATTAGTAAGGTACATTAAGCGAGTTTTAATTTAGTAGTTTATGGGCAATAAAATCCGAAAAGGTAATGTCCGCTATATCAAACAAAGCATACTTTTGAATGAGCACTATGATACGAAGAGAAATTTCCGCAATTCGCTCAAAGCGGTCCAATCGAGCCTGTAAATTGAGACTGTTAAAAACCTTTCACTACACTAACGTTATAAAGTACTTGCTTTTCAGCTTCTTATCACTATTACTTTTTCCTTGCTAACAAGGTCGCAAAACGCTGCTTAATTCGATGACCTGCAGCATCTGTACGGTGTAACTCACCTAGATTTTCATTGTATTTCACAATATCCCAATCAGCATAATACGCACTTAATTCACCCGCTTTAAAGCTAAAAGGGAAGTCTTGTTGTACAGGGTAGTCCTCAGTATCCATTGCACAAACAATTAAGTTATAACCCTGTGAAAGAGTGGCTTTTTGCATATTTTGAATGAGTTTTGGAGTAGTTTCAGGTGCCAAGAACATCATCACCACAGTACAATTAATAAAGTGATATTGCCCTGAAATAGATGAATCCTGATTCAAGTCACGCACCGCAGTTTGAATGGTAGTGATCTGCTCTGTTTCAATAATTTCATTCAATTTTTGAATACTGGTCGGGTTACCATCCCAAGCATCGACCTGAAAACCATGCTGACTCAAATACAGCGCATTGCGGCCTGTACCACAACCAACATCTAAAGCTTTGCCAACGGGTAACTGCGGCAGTGCGGCTATAATTTCAGAATGGGTTGGGCTTAATTTGTATTTTTTGACAAAATAATCTTGAGCTAAACAATAAAAACTGAGCTGACATTCAATGTCTTCACTGGCAGATACGATTTTATGCCAAGCTTGCGGCTCAATAAAAGGCGGTTGGTTTTGCACAGAAAAAACATGCTCAGATTGCACTTCGCCTGATTCATGCAGCATTGAAAAATGAATTTCACCTTTTAAAATGGTAAGTTTTGCCCAAGTGCCTACTTGCGTGTTGTGTTGTTTCTTAAAACCTTGCGGAATTGAATCATGATTCCAAATTGGAAGTTGCTTATAACATATCAATTCTTGTTGCATCATAAACTCCAGTGTTGTTCATCATGATTTAGACCGTTGCGTAGATTTTTTATTACGTAGATCAGTCTACTTGATCTTAATTTCAGCATAACATTTCATGTCATTTTCAACCATCTATTCGCTGAGAATTTGCAAGCTTGAAAAATGTGTATTTAAGGTGAAATAAGTAGTACTCGGAAATGATCCTGAAAAATATTCAGCTGAAGCTGCATTATTTTCATGTTCATTGCGCTATGAATGTTTTACCATGAGTCGCCTTAATTTATTGAATTATCCAGTGTTTATTCAAGCCAATCAGTTTGTTATTCCCACACAGCAGCATGATTATCCTGAATGGCATCGTGGGCGTGAGCATTATGCGTTGTGGTACTTAAGCATTGAGCATCCTGCTTTAGTTCAATATTTAGAACGATTAAAACAGCAATTTTCTGATTTATTATTGACTCCTAATACCCGCCAGTTTCATATCACTTTATACATTTGTGGTTTTTCCGCAGAAAAAAAGCACTGGGATGATGACTTTGTTGAACATCAATTTCAGCGACAATTGCAGGCGCTGCAACATTTGCAATTGCAACCTTTTCAATTGCAGATTGGCGGGATCAATAGCTTTAACAGTGCATTGTTTGTCGATGTGCAAGATCATGCTCAGCAATTATGCCGTATTCGACAGGCTTTAAGCACAGCAGGAGCGGAAATTGCCGCTTTACAGTATCATCCGCATATTACTTTGGGGCTGTATCAAGCTGAACATTCAACTAATCATATTTTAGAGCGTATTCAAAATACTGCAGTGCAACATTTCGATTTGAATATTCGGCATTTAAATTTTGGATATTATCAGGCGAAAACATTACAAGGACCGCTGTTTAGCAGCTATCAATTTCCTTTGGGAGCATCATGATTCAACTTATTTTGGGCGGTGCACGTTCTGGGAAAAGTCGCCTAGCTGAAAAAAGTGCACAGCAATTTGGCAAAACGGTTATTTATGTGGCAACCGCACAAGCGGGCGATGCCGAAATGCAGGCACGGATTCAGCATCATCAGCAACAGCGCCCGCAGTCATGGCAATTGTGTGAAGAACCTTTATATTTGGCGCAACAGTTAAAAATGCTGGATCATTCAGATCATGTCATTTTGGTAGATTGTCTAACTTTGTGGATGAGTAATTTGTTGATGCAAACGGCAGAAAACTTTGCTGAACAACAAATTGCAGCATTACTTGAAGTTTTACCTCATTTGCAGGCCGATATTATTTTGGTGAGCAATGAAACAGGTTTAGGTGTTGTGCCACTAGGGGAAATCACTCGCAAATTTGTAGATGAATCAGGGCGGCTACATCAACAGTTAGGGCAAATTGCAAACAAAGTCCAGTTTTGTGTTGCTGGTTTTCCAATGCTTTTAAAAGGAGAGAATTCATGACTTGGTGGTTAGCTGAATGTCAAACACCCAATGTGCAGATGAAACAGCAGGCAATCCAAAGACAGCTTCAACTGACAAAACCTACAGGGTCGTTAGCTGAACTTGAAAATGTCGCAATTCAACTGGCATCTTTACAAGGCACAGCGCAACCGAATATTGAACGTCCGTGGATTTGCATTTTTGCAGGTGATCATGGCGTCATGGAAGAAAATATTTCGGCCTATCCGCAAGCGGTGACACGACAAATGCTGCAAAATTTTGCGACGGGTGGCGCATGTATCAGCGTCATTGCTAAACAGTATCAGGCACAACTACAAGTGATTGACTGTGGTTCAGTGGGCGATGCGTATGACTATGCGGGCGTAGAGCGACATTGTATTCGTGCTGGTACAGCAAATTTTGCTAAAACGTTTGCCATGACCGAGCAAGAGTGTATGCAGGCTATGGCTTTAGGGCGTAAAAGTGTTGAAGATGCTGTTGCGCAACAGGCCTCAATCTATGTTGCAGGTGAAATGGGGATTGGGAATACTTGCTCTGCATCGGCCTTATCTTGCTTTTTATTGCAAGCACCTGCAGAAGCACTCACAGGTGTGGGAACAGGTATTGACACTGCACAATTACAACATAAAAAGAAGGTGATTGATGCAGCTTTGGCGCTACATCAAGACTATGTAAAACAAGATGCCTTTAAAGCCCTTTGTGCTGTTGGTGGTTTAGAAGTTGCGGCTATGGTGGGCGCATATATCCGCTGTGCACAGCTAGGTATGCCTATAGTGGTGGATGGTTTTATCAGTAGTGCTGCGGCATTGGTTGCTGTCCGTCTAAACCCGCAGGTGCGTGAATGGATGTTGTTTGGACATCAGTCGGCAGAATATGGCCACCGCCGTTTATTGGAAGAGTTAAATGCGCAGGCATTATTAAATCTAAATTTACGTTTGGGTGAGGGCAGTGGTGCAGGTGCTGCTTTGGGCATCATCCAGCTGGCCTGTGCCTTGCATAATCAAATGGCAACTTTTGCAGAAGCAGCAGTCATTGGCGAGAAAGTAACTTCATGCTCAGGCTAGATGTATTAAGGCATGGAGAAACAGCATTGAGCCATACTTTGCGTGGCTCAACCGATGATGCTTTAACGTCCAAAGGCTGGAAAACAATGCAGCAAACCGTGAATACTGCGCTGGATCATGGTCTGCAATGGGATATGATTCTGAGTTCTCCTTTGCAGCGTTGTTTGAATTTTGCTCAGGATTTTTCTGGCGAACAGCAATTGCCACTTTATATTGATGCCCAGTTTCAGGAAATGCATTTTGGTACTTGGGAAGCGGCTTCAACCCAGACTTTATATGCAGAATATCCTGAAGATTTAGCAAAATTTTGGACGACCCCTACGCAATTTGCCCCGCCACAGGCAGAAGCCTTGTTCGATTTTCAACAACGGGTTGTACAAGGTTTGAAGGACTTTATTCAGTATTTACAAGTCAAAAACACGAATCAGCCAAAACGAATTTTACTGGTCACACACGGTGGGGTCATTAAGCTGTTAAAGGTGATGGCGCAGCAACAACCCTTAGATGATATTTTGAAAATGTCGGCAGATTTAGGGCAACTGAGTTCATTTCAATTGCATTTGGATGGAAGCGTGACGATGCAGGAGCAACAATGACAGCGTTTTGGATTGCCTTGCAATTTCTCACCACTTTGCCTGTGTCCTTAAAACAACTGCCGAGTCCACAACAAAATGCGCAGTCGTTGTTGTTTTATCCTGTGGTGGGTTTGCTAATCGGAGCTGTGCTTTGGGGTGTTGCCAGTTTGCTGCAATTTCTGCCTTTGGTGCTTAGTAGCAGCCTGATTTTAGTTCTCTGGATTTGGCTCACTGGTGGTTTGCATTTAGATGGACTGGCTGATACTGCCGATGCATGGGTCGGCGGTTTTGGTGATCCTGAACGTAGCTTAAACATCATGAAAGACCCAAGCAGCGGCCCGATTGGAGTATTGAGCTTACTGATCTGCTGTTTATTAAAATGGTCTGCGTTGTATGTATTGCTCGAACAACAGTATTTGGCATTTTTGCTGTTTGTACCCGTATTGGGACGATTAAGCGCTTTGGTTTTATTTTTAAGCACGCCTTATTTACGTGCCAATGGTTTAGGCACTGCTATTCAGGCACATTTGCCTAAAACAGGCACAAAAATTGTGATCGCATTGACCTTGCTTGCAGGAGTGCTTTGGGGATGGGTGGGTTTGGTGACCGTTCTGACTTTTATCCTTAGCACCTTGTATTTGCGATATAAATTTATGCAGCGTTTAGGTGGAATTACGGGCGATACCGTTGGTGCGAGTATTGAAATAACAGAAAGCATGATGTTATTGGCTATTGCGATTCTTTGGTTTTTAATAAATTAGCTTTTGAGCAGTTTTTCTTGTTTCAAGTGCGCTGAAAATTGAAATAATATAAGCGAATGAATTTACAGCTATTTATGCACTCAATTTCAGCAAGTATGCAGATGAATTTGTCATTTGTCGGAAAGTTCCTAAATTAGATTTGCTATTTTTTTTAAATATGATAATAGTAGTTTATGTCAATCAGCCTTGATGGCATTTGTATCTCAGGATGAGATCACAAACGTGATGTATAAAAATCAAAAGGAATGTCATTTATGATCAAACTGTTAAAGCAAATTTTCTGTATCCATATTTATGAATATGACGCAATGGAAGAAATCGGGGCGCATTTAGAGTGTCGTAAGTGTGGGGATTCTAAGACACAATAATGTTAAGTATTGAATCTGTATTAAAACCAAGTGAGTCTTTATGACTCACTTTTTTATTTTAGGCTAATAGCCTGAATATTTTGCTTAGTCTTGCCTGCATGTATAGATTAGACTGCACTTATCCATCTTCAAAACTACATATATCATTCCCACCTCTTTTGGTGGGGAGACTTCTCATGCTGTACGAAGTTTGATTTATACAAGTGCACAATTAAATTTTCTATCCTCCGCACACTTTATCCCACAAGGTATTCCGCTTAAAATCCAGTACCTAGAAATATTGAACTGACCGTATTTATGGCTAAAAACTTTCAAGAAAAAACGTATATTGTAGATGACAATCTAGCAGATACTTTGACGTGGTTGCTGCATCATCAGGACTGTTATGATCGGTTTTATTATGATGCGATTCAGCAACAACTGACGGTAGAACATGCCAACGGGGTAGATATTATTAAAACAGGGCAGTATTTAAATGCCAGTTACGGAATTTTAATCACCTCTTAAAAGCATTGCCGCATAAACTTATTTTGCTGCATAAAAAACAAAGTCCCTTTGCGGGACTTTGTACATTTGGATGGATGCTAAAACTTTAAGCCATTGCCATCGCATCTACCGACAATTCAGAAACCGTTGGTTTAGCACGTTCAGGCACTAAGCCTAACTTTTGGAACAATTGTTTGTCTTTGCCTTCGCCTGCGTTTGGTGTAGTTAAAAGTTTTTCACCTGAGAATAACGAGTTCGCACCTGCCATAAATGCCAATGCCTGATCTGAATCAGACAACGATTCACGCCCTGCAGACAAACGAATATAGCTGTTTGGCATGATAATACGTGCAACTGCAATAGTACGAATCCATTCAATCACATCTAGCTTTTCGACTTCAGCCAGTGGTGTACCTTCAATCGGAACTAACATATTGATTGGCACAGATTCAGGGTGTAACGGTAAAGTCGCCAATTCATGTAACAAACCAATACGGTCTTGGGTATCTTCACCTAAACCGACAATACCGCCACTACACACTTTCATACCTGTTTGACGCACAATATCTAAAGTATTTAAGCGGTCATCAAAGCTGCGAGTACTAATCACATTGGGATAATACTCACGCGATGTGTCTAGGTTGTGGTTGTAATAATCCAAACCTGCATCTTTTAAGCGTTCTGCTTGAGATTGATTCAACATCCCTAAAGTCATGCAAGTTTCTAAGCCCAATGCTTTGACTTCACGTACCATTTCTAGAACATACGGCATATCGCGTTCATGCGGATTACGCCATGCAGCACCCATACAAAAGCGTGAAGAACCTGATGCTAAGGCTTCTTTAGCTTCTTGAATGACTTTATCCACTGCAATACGTTTTTCAGCTTCAAGCTGTGAATCATAATGCGCAGACTGCGAGCAATATTTGCAATCTTCAGGGCATTTGCCTGTTTTAATAGACAATAAGGTACTGACTTGTACGGTATTGGCAGCAAAATGTTGGCGATGCACACGTTGTGCTTCAAAGACTAAATCCAGAAAAGGCTGTTCATATAACTGCTGAATTTCTTCCCGAGTCCAATCATTGCGTACTGACATAAGTAAAAGTCCATCATCCCTATTATTCATAGTCTGTATCATACACAAATAGTTGGAATCAGAAAGGCATAATCTCCCAATTTCATGGCTAATATTCGACAGTATGGAAACAAAAATATGCAGTCGATTTGGTTGCAAACTTAAGCAATTTTAATACTATTTCGCTGCAAAATTTATTTTTAAGCATTTTTATTTTGCAATGAATTGGTCACTAAAATTCAGTTAACTGCATAAATTGGCAAGTAACCTGCAGCCAAAATATCGTACCATTTGGGTGGTAGTTTTTGTTTAAATTTTAGGCTGTTTAAGCAATTGTTCCTGAATGGCCCAATCAATATGGATTTGCACAATCTCATCATGCTGTGCTCGCGTTTGCTGCAAAGTTTGCAAAATCTGTGCTGAAAATGGGGCATTTCCAAGCCCGATTGCAATATTACGCATAAAACTTTGATAGCCTGTACGACGCAATGGACTACCTTCAGTTTTGGCTAAAAACGTGCTTTCATCCCATTGCCATAAATCTAGCAAGCTGACTTGATCTAAGGCATGTCGAGGGTGAAAATCCTCCACCGTAGTGACTTGTGCAAAGCTATTCCACGGACAAATCAGTTGGCAATCATCACAACCAAACACCCGATTACCAATACCACGACGTAATTCTTCAGGAATCACACCTTGATATTCAATGGTTAAATAAGCGATACATTTACGCGCATCCAACATATAAGGTTCAACAATGGCCTGTGTTGGGCAAATGTCGATGCAGGCTGTGCAAGAACCGCAATGCGGAGTTGCAGGCGGATCAAAAGGTAAATCTAGTGAAGTAAACAGCTCACCCAATACAAAAAAAGACCCAGATTTTTTATGAATTAGTAATGTGTGTTTGCCTGTCCAACCCATGCCTGCACTTTCTGCAAGCGACTTTTCAAAAATTGGGGCTGAGTCGGCAAAGGGGCGTGATTCAAACTCGCCCACTTTTTCACGAATACGTGTCGCAAGGGTTTTTAGGCGTCCGCGCATGACTTTGTGATAATCGCGTCCACGTGCATAACGGGCTATAATTGCAGAGTTAGGTGCATCGGGAATATGTCGTGGACGTGGTGTTTCCACCAAATAATTCATGCGCACACAAATAATGCTTTTGGTATTCGGGACTAATAGTGTGGGATTGGCGCGCTTGTCTAAATTTTCTTCCAGAAACTTCATATCGCCATGATAGCCACGTTTTAAATATTCCTGAAAACGGGCTAATTCTGCTTGAGCATCTGGTTTGGCAATGACACAATCAGCAAAACCAAGTGCCAAAGCTTGAGCTTTAATCCACTTTTTCAGGGCAGTTGGATCGTCCTGATAGAGTGAAATATGTGCTGAAGTGGTGGATGTTGCCATAACAAAACAGAAGGGAAGAAAAATGCCGCAGCAAGTGTACCATAGCCCTGTTTATCATAGTCAAAGTATTCAAGCGTGGGAGCAACGCTGGTTTGCCAGTCAAAACAGTTCCTATGGTTTAATGCAGCAAGTGGCATGGACACTACATTTACAACTTCGCAAAATTTTTGCCGCACAGCCATCTACAATACAAAAAATTGCTGTGTGTTGTGGACAAGGCAATAACGCAGGCGATGGCTATTTAACTGCAAAATATTTAAAACAAGCAGGTTTTCAAGTCGATATTTATGCCGCAACACGCGGTTCATCGGCAGATTTACATCAGGCTTTTTTAGAAGCTCAGACAGAACAAGTCAATATAATTCAAGGTTTTGCATTTCAACAAAGTTATGACTGCTATATTGATGCATTATTTGGTATTGGTTTAGATCGTCCTTTAAATGATGAGTGGCAGTCGCTTATTCACGCAATGAATCAACAAGCGGGTTTAAAAATTGCGGTTGATATTCCAAGCGGTTTAAATGCCAACACGGGGCAGCCATTGCCATGTGCAATTAAAGCCGATTACACCTTTACAGCTTTGGGTTTGAAAGCAGGGTTATTTACAGGGCAGGCACAGGAATATACTGGACTGGTCGATGTGCTGGATTTGATTCCAGCCGATGCAGAACTCAAAGCGTTGGCCCAACTCACACCACATTTGATTCAATTACCCGCACGGCAGGCTTTTGGACACAAAGGCAGTTATGGGCATGTGTTGATTGTGGGCGGACATGCGCAAATGGGTGGTGCGGTGATGATGGCTGCAGAAGCCGCATCAAGCGCAGGTGCAGGGAAAGTGACTGTGGTCTGTCATGCCAAACATCATGTGGCGATATTAAGCCGTGCGCCGAATTTAATGTTGCGGGATATAGACGCACTGACAGGCGCAGAAATTCAGCACTTAATTTCACAGGTCGATGCCGTGAGTTTAGGGATGGGACTAGGACGAGATGCTTGGGCAGAACAGCATTATGCAGACTGGTTTGCCGCACTAAATCAGTCCGAGGTAGAAGTAGTTTACGATGCCGATGCCTTGTGGTTTTTGGCGAAACAAGCGCATTCATCGCATCATCCAGCCCAACTAAAACCGAACAGTTATGCCACACCACATTCAGGTGAGGCTGCGACCTTGCTCAATACTACGGTTGCAGCCATTGAAGCAGACCGTATTGCCGCGATTCAGCAATTGCAGCAACGCTATGCAGGCGATTGGGTGTTAAAAGGTTCAGGTAGTTTGACTTTGCAAGCTGCATCTACAGAACCGCAAGCTACCTCTTTGTGGATTTGTACCGCAGGCAATCCTGGTATGGGTACAGGTGGTATGGGCGATGTGTTGGCAGGCATGATTGCCAGTTTAAAAGCCCAGTTTCATCATAAAATTCAATTGCATGAAATTGTCATGTTACATGCCTTGGCGGGGGATGTATTGGCACAGCAGGGCATGCGCGGTTTACAGGCACAGCACATGAGCCAAGCGATTTATCAGGTTGTGAATCGGTAAAATATAAGCGATGGCGATGCTGATTTAGCGACGTCTGGAGCTTGAACGACTACGTCCGCGTGCCATACCACCCAAGGCATTGAGCACAGCCAATTTGGTCATACTGCCCGATGCATGAGCATGGCAAATTGCAGCAGCCAAAGCATCGGCAGCATCTTGTTGTGGTTTGATGGATAGATTTAATAATTTCATGACCATCATTTGTACTTGTTCTTTATCGGCAGCGCCATAACCCACGACAGATTGTTTAATTTGACGAGCGGTATATTCCGCCACTTGTAAATCTAAATTTACCAAAGCGGCAATCGCTGCCCCGCGAGCCTGTCCCAATTTTAAGGCAGAGTCTGGGTTTTGCGCCATAAACACTTGTTCAACTGCTGCTTCAGTCGGGCCGTGAAATTTCACAATCCGTTCAATCCCTGCAAAAATCCGTTTTAAGCGTTCGGGCATTTCACTGGTTTCGGTGCGAATGGTTCCTGCATCTACAAAACGTAATTTAGCGCCATCACGTTCAATAATGCCGTAGCCCGTTAGACGAGAACCAGGGTCGATTCCAATAATAAGTGACATGCCAAGCCTTAAAAAATTACATCAAGTTGAATTATAGGAGTTTAAATCTCTTTTGTGTGGAGTAATTTCAAAACATTCGGTCAGTAAGCTGCCGTTTAAACAATTAGCATGTATCCTTTGCCATATTTTCAATTTTGGACTTCATTTTATTTTAAGTTTTGAGGCGTATATTTTATATACGGTAGCAAATGAGAGCGGCAATGAAGTGGATTAATAGGCTAAAACAGTGGGCGAAGCAAATTAAACGAGATGTTTATGCGGTGTGGTTTGCAGCACGTGATCCTGAAACACCGTTTATGGCAAAGCTTTTGGCATTGTTGGTCGCTGCTTATGCTATTTCTCCCATTGATTTAATTCCAGACTTTATACCTGTTTTGGGTTATTTGGATGATTTGATTTTAGTGCCATTGGGCATCATGTTGGTATTGCGTTTAGTACCTGCAGAGGTAATGCAGCGCTGTCGTTTACAAGCCGATGCGATCAGTCAAAAACCGAGCAGTTATATTGCAGCATCAGTTTTTATTGCGTTGTGGTTATTATTGGCTTATGCCGCATATTTTTATCTTTATCGTTTAAATATATAGACGTATTAAGTTTGTTATTGGGTGATGATGAAAATATTAATGACAGACTTAACCTTTAAAAATACAATAATGCCCATATTGAAACAACAGCGAATCAAAAAAGCTTGATCCCGATGAAGCACTTGGTTACTGCATTTTATTTATTTTGTTGAGATTAGATTAATTTTCATGAAATTATTTCTTATTGTTCTAATTGGCTTAGTTCTTGAAGTCTTCGTCTGGATTGGTGTGGGCGACCTAGTGGGGAGCATGTGGTACGTGTTCTTTTGGTTTGTCGCTGCTTTCTTCATTGGTTTGAACCTGATTCGTAAATATTCTGCAGGCGTGATGCCACAAATGCAGCAAATGCAAATGGGGCAGATGAGTGCCGATCCTGCGCTGAGTAATAATTTACCTAAAATTTTTGCGGGTTTTTTATTGATGATTCCAGGATTAATTAGCGATGTTTTGGCATTGCTGGTGATGATTCCTGCCGTACAAAATGCCTTTAAAGCGGCAATGATGAAAGCCATGATGAAACGTCAGCAAGCCATGATGGATCAAATGATGGGTGGCATGATGGGCGATATGAATGGCATGGGCGGAGCAGGTCAAAACCCGTTTGCAGATTTAATGCGCCAAATGCAAGACATGCAAAATCAGCAGGGTGGTGGTCGTGATTCCAGTATTATTGATGGTGAAGCACGTGAAATTACCCCCGATGCGAAAAAAATTGAAATGAAAGATGTCAATCCACCTAAATAATATAGGTGATGCTTGATATCAAACCGAATCGTGCTGATTCGGTTTTTTTTATGTGTGTTTTTGGGTAAATATTCAAATATTGAGAGGCCTATTTTAAAGCCTTATTTATTCTCTTGCTGCACAAGGTATAATCGGACTTTCAATTCTCCTAATGTATTTATGTCTTTGTTATTCACCATTTGTTCGCTGCATTTTGTGGCACAGCTTAGCCCAGGCCCAGATGTTTTATTAATTGCCAAAAGTGCAGCCAGCAATACCCGTCGTAATACCTTGCAGATTATTGCGGGCATTTCATCGGGGATTGTGGTGTGGGTAGTGCTGACCCTATTGGGTTTTACGGTTTTGGTGCAGCAGTTTCCTTGGATTCAGCAAGTCTTAATGCTGATTGGCGGTTTATTTCTTGCCAAAATGGGATGGGGTATGTTGTCGGGTGGTTGGCATAGTTGGCAGCAGCGTAAACAGTTTGATGATACTCAAGTGCAAATTCCAGCCGCAAAAAACTACTTTTTATTGGGGCTATTCACCAATTTATCTAATCCGAAAACCTTAATTTATTTTAGCAGCGTATTTGCTTTGGCGCTGAGTTCATCGGCAAGTGCATCTTTAAAAGCCCAATTGGCAGTGATTATTCCAATCCAAACTTTTGTGACATTTACATTATTTATGTTGCTACTTTCGACACCAAAAATGAAAAAGTTATATCAGCGTTCAGGCAGTTATATTGATATGGTCTCGGGCGGATTATTTTTATTATTTGCTGTGTGGTTGTGGTTAGATGCACTGCGTATGTTTTAAAACATAGGTTTTGATGCCAATTAGTTAGATGATTTGATGTTGTCCAAAGCCAAGTTTGACGATTTTTCATTCAGTATTTCGGTTGCAGTCGTGTTTTCAGTTTTATCTAAATGATTGGGCTGATAAGTACGGTTTGATTGCAAAGTTGCTTCGGTATTTTCCGAACCTTGGTATTTACGACTACGGTTGGCACGTTCTCGCAAGCCACCTTTTTTAATGAGTTGCACCACTTTAACTTTACTCCGTGTAATAAAAAAATATGTGCTGAAAGCCAAGCTTGAGTCTAAACTTCAAGTAATCGAGCATGCAGAATTTTAGCATGGCATACCTATTTTAGATGGATAAAGTGACTGTTTATTCAAAAATACGATTTGCGCGAATAGCAGAACTTTGACATTCTAATTCACAAGCGATTGTGTCAGTTAAATCATCCAAAGGATGCAGGCTACAAAGTGTCACAGTTGTTTAAACAAAATTACACTGCATCAGGGTAGATGGTGTAACAATAAAAACAAGAATTACAGTGAAGTAGGAGAATACCTATGCTGTATCATCAGTATCGTTGCGCATGTTGCAATCGGGTGGTGGAATCATCAGAAAAAGAATGTGGTACTTGTGGTTCACACAATATTCGTAGTCCTTATAGTTTCTGGTTATTCTGTATTTTGGCATGCTTGGCAGCAGCCGTTGTGTTTAAAGTCGTGCATGTATATTTGCAAGATCATCAAGAAGTACCTGTGCAACAATCGGTGCTTGAGGTGATTCGTACCCAATAAGTGCTACATCCAAGCTTAATGTTTATTTCGTCTATACAAGATTTCAAAAAATCCTGAGTCATTAAATGGCTCAGGATTTTATTCAACTGTTTTTTCAATATTGAAGAGACTCACCATTTTATTCTTCAATATGGATGAGCAATTTAAAAAGATGAGCGACTTAAAAAATCAGCTTGGTTGATTGCAGACAGTGCAGCATTCACCTCAAAAATCTTGCCACGAATATTCTTCACGCCAAAACTTTCTAAACGTGCAGTGTGCATTTTTAAAATAGCGTTCAGCATTGGCCGCATGATCAAACAGATAGATTCCACCTGCTTCCTGTGTTTGACCGTTCTCAGTCCAAATTTTCCAAAGCATGCCAGTTTCTAGGTTAATGCTTTCTGCAAGTTCACGGTACGCTTGGCTCATGCTTTCGCCAAATGGGCCTTCAGAAGGGAAATCGACTTGAAGAATAACCGCCATAATAAACTCCTACATCATTATCTTAGATGAGTATTTAAAAAATCTCAGGAATGATTCACTATAACATATTCGTATTTTGTATATTGTGGTTTGACAGCTAAATTTTAGGCATAAAAAAGCCCACCGAAGTGAGCTTGATAAAACTGAAAAGTTTTACATTACAGACCTGCAGAAGCTTTTAACGCCTCAACTTTGTCGGTTTTTTCCCATGTAAATGCAGTGTCAGAACCTTGACGACCAAAGTGACCATAGGCTGCAGTTTGCTTATACATCGGTTGTAACAGGTTCAACATGTTGGTAATGCCGTATGGACGTAAATCGAAGTGTTCACGTACTAAAGCAATAATCAACTCATCTGCCACTTTTGCAGTGTTGAAGGTGTTGATTGAAATTGATGTTGGCTCTGCAACACCAATAGCATAAGACACCTGAATTTCACATTTGTCTGCCAAGCCAGCTGCCACAATATTTTTGGCAACATAACGGCCTGCATAAGCAGCAGAACGGTCAACTTTAGATGGGTCTTTACCAGAGAATGCACCACCACCATGACGCGCCATGCCGCCGTAAGTATCGACAATGATTTTACGACCTGTTAAGCCGCAGTCACCTACAGGACCGCCAATCACAAACATACCTGTTGGGTTGATGTGGAATTTGGTGTCTGCATGGAACATTTCTGCAGGAATCACTTTTTTCACAATTTCTTCAATTACCGCTTCTTTAAGCTGAATTTGAGAAATTTCAGGATCATGCTGAGTAGATAACACCACCGCGTCCAAACGTACAGGCACACCATTTTCATAAGCAAAAGTCACCTGACTTTTTGCATCTGGGCGTAACCACGGCAAAGCACCACTGCGACGTAATTCAGCTTGCTTTTCCATTAAGCGGTGTGCGTAAGAAATTGGGGCAGGCATTAATACATCAGTTTCACGGCTGGCGTAACCAAACATCAAACCTTGGTCACCTGCGCCTTGATCTTCAGGCTTTTGACGGTCTACACCTTGTGCAATTTCAGGTGATTGTTTACCAATCATGTTAATGACCGCACAGGTTGAACCATCAAAACCTAAGTCAGAATGATGGTAACCAATGCCATTTACGGTTTGACGAACAACGGCTTCAAAATCGACATTTGCAGTTGTTGTGATTTCACCTGCCAGTACAACCGCACCCGTTTTTACAAGCGTTTCACAAGCAACCCGCGCATAAGGGTCTTCTTTTAAGATTGCATCCAAAATGGCATCACTGATTTGGTCAGCCATTTTATCTGGATGGCCTTCGCTTACAGATTCCGAGGTAAATACAGCGTACTCGCGCATAAGTCCTATCACAGTTAAATTCAAAAGACGCAATATGTTACATCGAGTTAGACTTTAGGACTAGCGCATTACGACTAAATTGGCTGAATTTATTTCAATTCAATGACTTTTTATCGCATATCTTTAGCTAAAAAATAGATAAAGTATCGGTATGACTATATTGTGACTCAAAAATATTCATGTTGGCTAAAGTATGCTGTCATAATTTTAAACTAAGGAGCACCTTGTTTTTAAGTGGTGAATCATTTTTAAAAACAATATTGTAGATGGGTAATTTAAAGACTTTGAATTGACTTTATCTGCATCAAGCTGCATTTTCAAAAGCTGTTTTAAAATTTTGGACGATGGCTGTGATTCAATTTATTGTGTGAAAAGTGAATAAAATTCAAGATGTGTTAAAATCTGTCTATTATTTCTACAGAATACTGTTGTGTTTTAACTTGTTGCTAGGCATTTGATTGGAGTTGCTGCAAGAGCGACATCACAATTCCATCCTGCGTCTATAAATTGAAATATCTATACTTTAGAATTTTGCCAAGAATAGAGCTTAACACGGCAATTAGCTATTTTCTTGTTGTTATAAACGTGAAAACGTCTTTGAATTTGCACGAAAAATACCCTGAATGGGAATTAATGCGGAAATATTGTTGCATAGGCTTTACCCCTCAGGCGTTTTTTTGAGAGAATAGCGGCTGTTTTGAATTCTATTCATCTTCTTCTATTTAACGATTTTTTGTGGACTCTGACCTATGACGACCCCGCTTAACGAACGTCGTATTGCAAACGCAATTCGTGTATTGGCAATGGATGCTGTGCAAAAAGCAAATTCAGGACATCCAGGTGCACCGATGGGGATGGCAGATATTGCCGATGTGGTGTGGCGTGAATTTTTGAATCACAACCCAACCAATCCACAATGGGCAAACCGCGACCGTTTTGTATTGTCTAATGGTCATGGTTCAATGTTGCAATATGCGTTGTTGCATTTAACAGGTTATGATCTTTCAATCGAAGATTTAAAAGCGTTCCGTCAGTTACACTCTAAAACACCTGGCCACCCAGAATTGGGTTATGCACCAGGGATTGAAACCACCACTGGTCCACTCGGTCAGGGGATTGCCAATGCTGTTGGTTTTGCTTTAGCAGAAAAAACACTGGCTGCACAATTTAATAAAGAAGATATTCAGGTTGTAGACCATTTCACTTACTGTTTCTTGGGTGATGGTTGCTTAATGGAAGGTGTTTCACACGAAGCATGTTCATTGGCAGGTACTTTAGGTTTAGGCAAGCTGGTTGTTTATTATGATGACAACGGCATTTCTATTGATGGTGAAGTAGAAGGCTGGTTCTCTGACGATACCGAACAACGTTTCTTATCTTACGGCTGGCAAGTCTTAAAAGTTGATGGTCACGATGCCGATGCAATTCGTGCTGCAACGGTTGAAGCAAAAGCTGAAACGCAAAAACCGACTATTATTATTTGTAAAACTGTTATTGGTTTAGGTTCGCCAAACAAACAAGGTAAAGAAGACTGTCACGGTGCGCCATTAGGTCATGACGAAATTGCTTTGACGCGTCAAGCATTAGGCTGGACAGATGAAGCATTTGTTATTCCTGAAGATGTATATGCCGCTTGGGATGCTAAAGCGAAAGGTGCAGAAGCAGAAGCAGCATGGAATACAACTTTTGATGCCTATGCAGCAAAATATCCAACGGAAGCTGCAGAACTTAAACGCCGTTTAAGCGGTGAACTACCTGCAGAATTCATCGCGCAGGCAGATGCGTTTATTGCTGAAACCAATGCTAAAGCTGAAACTATTGCAACGCGTAAAGCCAGCCAAAATACTTTGCAAGCATTTGGCCCATTATTGCCTGAATTATTGGGTGGTTCTGCAGACTTGGCAGGTTCAAACTTAACCCTTTGGAAGGGTTGCCAAGGCGTTCAGGACAATGCAGCAGGGAACTACGTGCATTATGGCGTACGTGAGTTTGGTATGACTGCTATTGCAAATGGTGTAGCACTTCACGGTGGTTTCATTCCTTACGTTGCAACATTCTTAATGTTTATGGAATATGCGCGTAATGCCGTGCGTATGTCTGCATTAATGAAGCAACGTGTGATTCATGTGTATACCCACGACTCGATTGGTTTGGGTGAAGATGGTCCAACACACCAACCGATTGAACAAATTGCATCTTTACGTGGTACGCCAAACTTAAATACATGGCGTCCTGCAGATACCGTTGAAGCGGCTATTTCTTGGAAATCTGCATTAGTACGCAGCGAAGGTCCAACTGCTTTAATTTTCTCACGTCAAAACTTGCCATTCCAAACTCGTACTCAAGCGCAAATTGAGAACGTGGCAAAAGGTGGTTATGTCTTGGCTGAAGAAAAAGGTGAATTGAAAGCCATTATTATTGCAACAGGTTCAGAAGTGGGCTTGGCAATGGAAGCATACGCGCAGCTTGAAGGTGTACGTGTTGTGTCTATGCCGTGTGCAGAAGAATTTGTGAAGCAAGATGCAGCATATCGTGAAGCGGTATTGCCATCACATATTCGTGCACGTGTTGCGGTTGAAGCAGCGCATGTAGACTACTGGTGGAAGTTTGTCGGCTTAGACGGTAAAGTTATTGGTATGACAACTTATGGTGAATCTGCACCTGCAAAAGACTTGTATCAGTACTTTGGCATTACCACTGAAGCGGTTGTTGCTGCAGTAAAAGAATTAACAGCTTAATTTTTTAATCCAGTGTTTTTAAAGGCGTTCCTGTAAAGGGACGTCTTTTATTTTTGCATATTTGTTTGGTATTCGATGTGATGATCCAACAAATTTTGTCAGTGTAAGTCAGGTTTGTGAATAAACCTCTGTGTAATTGAGTGAGATGAGAAATGAGTTTGTACGAGCAAATTAATGATGAAGTCACTTTAATGGATGCGGGTGAGCAAAAGTGGATTGGACAAGATTTACCACTTGAAGCTATGGTGGCGGTAGAGTTGTTGTTACAGGATTTGGCTGAAGATCAGCAAATCAAAATTCGCCGTAAGAACCATGAAAAGCAATCAGGCTTAAAGCAAGTTGATCGTATTTTGATTGAGAAGCTTTAATCTATTGCGATGAATGCGGTGCATTAAATGGTGTATCGTCAAAAATAGCTTTATTCTATGCGTAGGGTAAAGCTTTTTTTATTGCTGAAAAATAGTTTATAAAATAGCCTAAGCATAATATGAATGATGCATAATCAATAAAATGATTCGATGCAAAAATAATCAGGCAATATCAAAGCATGCAGGCAACTATATTAGATCGTCAATTTAAGCACATCGACATTGTCGCGTTAAGTGAAATCCAATTTGAGCAATGGCAACCACTTTGGCAGGGTTATCAGCAATTTTATCAGGTGCAATTAAGTGATGAGGTTACGCAAAATACGTGGTCAAAACTAATTAATCCACACAGTACGCATATTTATGGTTTTGCTGCCGTATATCAAACTCAAGTTGTGGCAATTGTGCATGTAATTGAACATGACAGTTGTTGGACGCTTAAACCTTATGCCTATTTGCAAGATTTATATACCTTGCCTGAGTACAGAGGGATGGGAATTGCTCAGCAGCTTATTCAGCAGGTGAATCAAACAGCGCAACAGCGTGAATGTGATCGGGTATATTAGCTGACTCATGAAGATAATTTACAGGCACGGCAGTTGTATGATCGTGTCGCAAAAAGAACAGGTTTTATTCAATATCGCAGCCCTGCAACAGCGATGTAAAACGCGCATGCATATTTTTACAAATTTATCGTTTCAGTCATGCAACATACTGTTTTATCTTTAATCCTGTATTTGCAGCAAAAATCTATAAACTAAACCTCATTGAAACGTATCAACACTTTTAGAGATGAACAATATGAACATGAAATCAATTGCTTTAGGTTTGGCTATCGCGTCTGCAGCAACAATGACAATGGCTAAACCAGTGGCTTATCAAATTGACCCAATGCATACTGCTACTGTATTTACTTGGGATCACTTCGGTTTTTCTACGCCATCAGGTAACTTCTCAGACATTCAAGGTACTATCAACATTGATGAGAAAAAACCTGCTAACTCATCTGTGAATGTGACGATTCCATTAAGTAGCATCAACACCAACGTAAAAGCTTTAGATGAGCACTTAATGGCAGCAGATTGGTTTGATACAGCAAAATATCCAACCATTACTTTTAAAAGTACAAAAGTTGAAACTCAAGACAAGAAAAACTTTAAAATCACAGGTGATTTAACAGTTAAAGGTGTAACTAAGCCAGTGGTACTTGACGCAGTATTGAACAAACAAGGTCCACACCCAATGACTCAGGCAGCGACTGTTGGTTTTAATGCAACAACATCATTCAACCGTTCTGCATTTGGTATCGCAAGCTATGTACCAAACGTGGGTGATAAAATTACTGTTAACATCACTACTGAAGCAGCTGTAGCTGCAAAAAAATAAGCAGTTGTAATTTGATCAAAAAGCATCATTTTTTAAATGGTGCTTTTTTTATGTCTGTGATTTCATCTACATGACTTTGATGTTAGTAATTTTAGGTCTATGACTTGTAAATCTATGTAGATAAATGGCTTTTTCTGTTTTTCTTTTTGTCCATCTGTACATCCCAAATATAAAAAAATGCGAACCGAAGTTCGCATTTTCATTCATCATGTTGAGGTTAAAAGCTTAACTTAGAAGAAGCCTGCAGGTTTAGTTGAATAACTTACCAACAAGTTTTTGGTTTGTTGATAATGTTCTAACATCATCTTATGGTTTTCACGGCCAATACCTGACTTTTTATAACCACCGAAAGCTGCATGCGCAGGGTAAATGTGGTAACAGTTCGTCCAAACGCGACCCGCTTGAATAGCACGACCCGCACGGTAAGAAGTATGCGCAGAACGTGACCAAACACCTGCACCTAAACCGTAAATGGTGTCATTGGCAATTTTAATGGCTTCATCGAAGTCTTTAAATGTGGTCACAGACAGCACTGGGCCGAAAATTTCTTCTTGGAAAATTTTCATGTCGTTGGTGCCTTTGAAAATTGTCGGCTCAATATAGAAACCACTGCCAACTTCATGACGTTCACCACCACCTGTTAAGACTTGAGCACCTTCGGCACGACCTGTCGCAATACAACCCAAGATTTTGTCTTGTTGTTCTTGCGATGCCTGCGCACCAATCATCGTTTCAGTATCAAGCGGGTGACCTGTTTTAATACGTTTAACACGTTCGATGGCTTTTTCAAGGAAACGGTCAGCAATACTTTCCTGTACGAGCGCACGTGATGGACAAGTACAAATTTCACCCTGATTCAGCGCGAACATGGCAAAGCCCTCAAGCGCTTTATCTAGGTAGTCGTCATCTTGCGCCATAATATCTTCAAAGAAAATATTTGGAGATTTACCACCAAGTTCCAAAGTCACTGGAATGATGTTTTCAGTGGCATATTGCATGATCAACTGGCCAACTTGTGTTGAACCTGTGAATGCAATTTTGGCAATACGTGGATTGGTTGCCAATGGACGACCAACTTCTACGCCATACCCATTGACTACGTTTAATACGCCTGCAGGCAATAAATCTTGAATGAGTTCAACCAAAACTAAAATACTGGCAGGCGTTTGTTCTGCAGGTTTAAGCACAATACAGTTACCCGCAGCCAATGCAGGTGCAAGTTTCCATGTCGCCATTAAAATAGGGAAGTTCCATGGAATAATTTGTCCAACCACGCCCAAAGGCTCGTGGAAGTGGTAGGCAATGGTATCTTCATCAATTTCAGAAATTCCACCTTCCTGCGCACGGATACAGCCTGCGAAGTAGCGGAAATGGTCAATCGCTAAGGGAATATCGGCTGCTAATGTTTCACGAACAGGCTTACCATTATCCCAAGTTTCGGCAACTGCCAATAACTCTAGATTTTGTTCTAAACGATCTGCAATTTTTAACAAAATGTTAGAACGTGTTGTAGGAGATGAGCTGTTCCATTGCGCTTTGGCTTTATGGGCTGCATCTAAAGCCAGTTCAATGTCTTCTGCCGATGAACGTGGGACTTTGGTAAATACTTTGCCATCCACAGGAGAAATATTTTCAAAATATTCACCTTTTACAGGAGCGACCCACTCGCCACCAATAAAGTTTTCGTATTGTGCTTTAAATTGAACTTTTGAACCGGGTTGATTGGGATCTACGTAACGCATAATTCACTTCCTTTGATGGTTTTTTATAATCTGCCGTCTCTTTACAGTTTAGAACAATCCTATGTCTAAAATCAGGTTAAATTTACGGCTAAGGTATAAGGTACTTTGGTACGCTATTTGTTTAGCATACCAATATAAGGTTGGAAAAAGGTTGGAAAGTTGCAGATTTACAAGCAACGAACAAATCCTTACAAAAACAAGCAGTACATTGGATGTAATGCCCACAGGATTGTGAGAATCAGTCATGATGAAAAAACAAGACCTATTGGAAAAAAGACAGCATATTGAACAGTTTAGACAAAGAAGTAGTTTATCGCCGCTGCATGCGCAGCAAATTCAGCAGAGTATTTTAAATTCTTGGCAACGCTCTCAAATTGCGGAAATTCCTGTTGATCGGCTGGCAGCCCCGTTAAATTCTCGTTTATCGCATCCGCAAGGCGGTTCGGCTTTACAACGTGCTGTGCAAAACTGTGCAGAGGATTTAAGACATATCGCGCAGCAGTCCGACATGGTGGCAGCCGTGGGCGATGTGGGCAGTACGATTATTTGGACGGCAGCGAGCGCGCAAATGCGTAATGTGGCGGAACAGGTGCATTTTGTAGAGGGTGGGCAGTGGCGTGAAGAGTTGGTGGGTACCAATGCTTTGGCTTTGTCACTCAAAACTCAGCAAGCCAGTTGTGTGTTTTCCAGTGAACATTATATGTCATCGTTACATGACTGGGTTTGTTATGCCGCACCAATTTTAGACCCACATTCCAAACAAGTGTTGGGCGTGATTGATTTATCGACCACTTGGAAAAATCATAACAGTTTGGGTTTGTTGGCAGCAGAGCGCTGTGCTTCTTTAATTCAAAATGCGTTGCTGGAACAGCAAAAACAGCAGCTTTATATTCGCGCGTTTCGTGTGCCACAGGTGTTATTTAATGGCAAAGTGGTGGTGATGACACCGCGTCAAATTGAAATATTGGTGATTTTGGCACTTTGCCCACAAGGCATGAGTTTAGACACTTTACACCAAGCACTATATGGTGAGCGTAAAGTCAGCATGGGAACGCTAAAAGCTGAAATGTCGCAATTACGCGATATTTTAGGGGGGATGCTCGGCTCGCGTCCTTACCGAGTTTTGGCGCATATTGAAGCCGATTTTTTACAAGCTGAGCAGGCTTTAGATGCAGGTTATGTGCAGTCTGCCTTGCAAACGTGTGCAGGGGTATTTTTGGCGAAAACTGAAAGTCCATTTTTATGCGCATGGCGAGATTGTTTAGAATCACGCCTGAGTGATGCCATTTTTAATGCACAAGATACCGATGTATTGCTGAAACATTTGGCGCATAGCCCTGAAGCGATTGATGCGGTAGAGCGTTTAATTGAACTGATGCCAAAGCATCATCCTGCACATCAAATTTTATTAAAATACAAAGCCTAAATGACGAATCAAGTCTTTAGGCTTTCATTTCACTGTCCTTTAGTCTTACTGTTTTTTTTAGTTTTTACAGCCCTTTGCGGTTTAACCAGTCAAACAAAGACTGATACACTTCCGCGCGGACTTCTGGCGCAGAAAGCACCAAATCATGCACGCCATCTTCAATTTGGCAAAGCTGAATATCACCATGCATGTGATGCCCATATTTTTGCATATCCGCAACATCTAAAATTACGTCAGTACGTTGCGCAATCTCATTCCATTGGCGTGGATAACTACTTTGACTCGCATGCATAATTAAGGTTGGTACACCCAAATGCACACTGGCATGAATTTCTTTTTGTGCTTCATGAATTGCACGTACAAAACTTAATCGTACTTTAGGATAGCGTGGCTTTTTCCATTCTAAATTAAATAACCATTCACCATGATATTGCTTGTGTAGACTTGGTACATAAAATGGATTGAGGCGGCTTGGAAATTTCATTTCTGGCAGCAATTTGCCCAATTGGCTTAAGCGCGGAATACCGACTTTTTTCTCAATTTCGCTCATATTGAAATCATAAAAAGGGCTGTTGCACCATAAACCACGAATCAGTGGATGATTGGGATGATGTGCCACATATAACGTGGTGATTAATCCACCTGTTGAATGTCCCGCCAAAATCACTGAGTCATGTTCTTCTGCGGCAATTTGCTCAAGTGCAGCGGAAATTTCTGCATCATATTCAGACAAGCTGCGCACGTTGTACCAATGCTGATGTGACAAATGCGAACGCCCGTATTTGCGCAAATCTAAGGCATAAAAGTCGTAGCCGTGCTGATTAAACTGGTCTGCCATTTCTGTTTGAAAGAAATAGTCAATAAAACCATGAATATAAAGTACGGCTTTACGGGTTTCCTGTTCAGCTTTTTTGCGTACCAAGGTAGCAATCACTTTGCCTTCATAATCAGATGGAAAATCCAGCGTCATTTGTTGGTAATCTGCACCCAAAATATCAGGTTGATAGCTTGGTGTTGTTTTTTGTTTTTTGCTTAACAGCATAAGGTGTTCGTCATCCATTTTATTTTGACTATATCCTTGATGAGCTGTGCGCATTTGTCAAATTGAATTATGCAAACTCTCTGCATCTATAACGGTTTAATTTTATGCTGAGAGTTCATTTTGTTCTGAACAGCAAAAAAAGCAGAACGCATCTGAGATGGTTCTGCCAAAGGGAAGGATAAAAATAAAACAGCAACAGAGGAAAATTGAAAAAAGGATGGGAAATGCTGAGCAAATCGTGATTCACTCAGCAGGAGATTCAAATTACATCGCGGCTTTAAAAATTTCGACCACTTGTGCATGATTGGCTTTACGTGGGTTGGTGAGCATGCAGGCATCTTTTTGTGCATTTTCAGCCATAATCGCCAAGTCATCTTCTTTAACGCCTAACTCTGCTAAACCTGTTGGAATACCAATTGAGCTAGATAATTCACGAATTGCATCAATTGCCGCATAGGCGGCTTCTGTGGTAGTTAATCCATCAGTATTTACCCCCATCAGTTCTGCAATATCTGCATAACGCTCAGGGCAGGCAATCAGGTTAAATTCGCAAACATGTGGCAATAAAATTGCATTACATACACCGTGCGGCAAGTTATAGAAACCGCCGAGTTGATGCGCCATGGCATGAACATAACCTAGCGAGGCATTGTTAAATGCCATACCTGCTAAGTATTGCGCATAGCTCATGGCATCACGTGCTTCAATATTTTCACCATTTGCCACAGCAGGGCTGAGCCACTGGCTAATCATACGAATAGCTTTTTCCGCACAGGCATCGGTAATAGGATTGGCTGCAGTTGAAACGTAGGCTTCTACAGCGTGAGTTAAAGCATCCATGCCTGTTGCTGCGGTTAAACCTGCAGGTTTGGCAATCATGAGTTTTGGATCATCAATGGCGATGAGTGGTGTGCAGCGCCAATCGACAATTGCCATTTTAACGTGCGTGTCGGTATTGGTAATGATACAGAAACGGGTCATTTCCGATGCTGTACCTGCTGTGGTGTTAATGGCAATTAGTGGAGTCATTGGCACGGTACTTTTATCAATGCCTTCATAATCACGAATATGCCCACCACCTGCGGTAACTAAGCCAATGCCTTTGGCACAGTCGTGTGAAGAACCGCCACCTAAAGACACAATAAAGTCGCATTGATTGGTATTGTAGGCATCGACACCGTTATGTACGTTAATGTCGGTTGGATTTGGCTCTGCACCTGCAAAGATATGACTGGCAACGCCTGCTTCGGTGAGATAGCCTGCAATGGTGTCGGCAACGCCAAATTTAAACAGTCCTTCATCTGTCACAATCAGGGCTTTTTTAGCGCCTAAATTTTGTGCTCTTACGCCAATTTCTTTGGCACAACCAGGGCCGAAGAGAGACACACAAGGAATATAAAAACCGTTGGTTTGATCTGCAATATTTTTAAAAGCCATGCTCAGATTCCTTCTTGCATTGGGTATTGGAATAATGTGTTGTTATCGCGGTGTTGAACCGTGATTTGAGTATACAATGTATACAATGCTTTGTGGTGAAATCCTACCTACCAAACACCAACCCTATTTTCTGAGTAAATAATGCAAACTAATCAATTGAAATTTATTTGTTTTTTAATGGGTTTTTATTTTTTCTGAAGTTGTGCGCAGGCTATAGGCAAGGGCTTAAATCTTGTTTATAGTGTTTTTGTATCTCTAATTTTAAGGTGTAGATACCGTTCACATAAATTTCAGGTGTAATTCAATTAATAAGTGGCTTAAGCTCGATTGAAGAATTGTCCACTTTTTGCAGATGGAAATAAAAAACAAAAAATAGGGATGTATCACGTGATGGGTCTAGTCGGTGCAATCAAATAAAAATAAGATGACACTTAGATAGACCGCACTTAAGCATGAGGAGCGTATATGCAGCCAATTTGCCAGCATAGCCAGTTGCATGCCGTTGCACAGCAATTGGTTCGTATTTCCAGTGTGGCCGCAGAAATCTATCAAGATCAAATGGATTTGGTTGGACATTTTACAGCACAAAATTTGTTTCGGATCGATCCTTTGCAGCATCGGGTCGAATTGCTGAATGGTCTGTTTAGTCTTGAATTTTATCCGCCAAAATCGCATACAAATTTAATAGAAACTCACTTTGAATTTGCGGGGAAACAGCAAGAAGCATTTGAAGATTTTTTCTTACATGATCTGCATTTTTTGACTGGGGATTTAAAACCGCAGCATTCTTTATTTTTGCGTAATCAGGCGCAGCAATTGCGACAATTGATTCTGCAGCAAGTTTACCTGTGGGTAGATGGTGCAGCACGGGTTAAGCAATTGTTATTGCATTTAGATGCAATGCAGGCACAAATTTTAGATCAGGCATTAATGCAGGCAGACGATCAGTATCAACCAGTATTGACCAAATTTGTGCAGCAAGGGCAGCACATTCCTGAAGATGTTTTAACTAACTTATCGATGCTGTGTGCTTTGGAATTTGTAGAGGGTGAAACCTTTTTGCCAGTGCAAGCACTGATGCAAAGTTATGATGATTTTTGTTTTAGTGCGGCAGAATTTTTACCTAAAGCCATGCATCGTATTTTAAGTATTTCATTTCCTGAACGATTTAATTTGCAGGATTTAGTCGATCATCAGGATGATATTCGGTTGTTGTATCGACATGCCGAAGAACATGGGCATTTATTGGGTTTTGCGCGTTTAATGCACCGTGAGGTGTGGCAGCGTTCCGATGCTTTGGCGAAACCGCATTTTTTAAAATCTTGCCCTTTAATTTGGCAAAAGAAAGTCGCCAAACTGCCGTTATTTGATTATCCACGTGCGGTGAATTGGCTGTTTAAACAGTCTGCACAAGTGTTGGATTGGCTTAGTTTAAATAT
The DNA here is from genome assembly GCF_041464035.1 of Acinetobacter sp. AL9. Taxonomy (NCBI): domain Bacteria; kingdom Pseudomonadati; phylum Pseudomonadota; class Gammaproteobacteria; order Moraxellales; family Moraxellaceae; genus Acinetobacter; species Acinetobacter sp. AL9. The sequence goes on from NZ_JAYFSK010000010.1 coordinate 29,102, forward strand.
TCATCATACCAGTGTGCGGGTGGCAGTGACTGCGCTCAGTTTTGTCGATTGTAGTCAGGCACATCCACGGATTATTTTGGCAACTTTGCAATATTTTCAATATTCAGCCGCACGTATGTTCATTCAAAGCTGTAATGTATATGCGACACAGCAAGCGTGGTTCGCACATGCGCATAATGTCAGTTTAATGCCGCATGGCGAAAAACAATCGTTGGATGATCCGCGGGTTGCCATTAGTCCTTCTATTTTGTATTTGGATGAATGGATGACTTTGCTGAAAACCGTGGCACAACACGATGAGCATTTGGTCAAGCATGTATTTCGGCGTTTAAGTCGTGTCATGCAAAGTTATATGTTGTATTTACAGCAGATCACCCAAGATTTACCGACAGCTTTGTTGGACTATATTCAGTCTGATAGTCAGCAGCAACGTGACTTTTATACGGTATTGCAGCGTTATCAGATTCAGCCTGATGATTTTCGGCAGCGTTTTTATTTACGTGCGCACAATACACGCGTTTCAGTATTTGACAGTTATGTGCGTGACTATTTACTGGAGTATTTTGCAGCGCATACGCATATTCCAAAAAGTTTGAGTTGGTTGGGGTTGTTTCATCAAGCGGTGCATTGGCATCAACAAGTGTATAAAGCAGAGCTATTTGCCAAACTGAAAAAAGAAATTCCATGTAGCACATGGCAGGCGAAAAGCCCGCAGCAAATATTGTATTTTTCGGGTTGGTGTTTTGAAGAACTGACCGATTTAGACCGTATTATTGAAGAATCGAAAAACTTTAAACACTGTTTGGCACTGAGCTATGCCAAAGCCATGAGTGAAGGACAATATGTGGCATTTCACATGGCATCGCCACATTATGCGCAGCAATTGACCATGGGCTGTCACTTTCGGAATGGGCAACTTGAGTTTGATCAATTGGAATATCCAAATAATCAAAAAGCGGAACAATTGTTGGTTACTATCGCAGCGCAGTTTATTGCATGGCTGAATCCACAATTACCATCAAAGTCATAAGTTACAAGTCATAAGACAACTGTTGTCGTATTCACGGACTTGAGCCTTAACTTTTGGCTCAAAACTCGTTAGGCTATAGCCGTTCAATCATGGTATAAGTCTTATGAAACAGGAAACTGCACTTAAACTTTTAAAAGCAGGCGAAAATGTCTTTTTAACAGGCTCGGCTGGTGCGGGTAAAACCTATACCCTGAATCAATACATCAATTATTTAAAAGCGCGTAAAGTGCCCGTGGCAATTACGGCATCTACAGGCATTGCAGCAACGCACATGAATGGCATGACCATTCATACATGGGCAGGCATAGGCATTAAAGATTTTTTGTCCGATGCCGACCTGAAAAATATGAAAGAGCGCAAATATCTCAAAGAACATTTAGAAAATGCGCAAGTGCTGATTATTGATGAAATTTCGATGTTGCATGCCAAACAACTGAATTTGGTCAATCAAGTTTTAAAATATTTTAAAGACAGTGATGACGCTTTTGGCGGCATTCAAGTGATTGTCGCAGGAGATTTTTTCCAGTTACCGCCTGTAGGAAAAAACGATGAGCGCAATCGTGACAAGTTCTGTTTTATGTCAGAGGCGTGGGTCGAAGCTAAATTTCGAGTCTGTTATTTAACTGAGCAGCACCGTCAGGGCGATGACTACTTAAATGACATTCTCAATGCAATTCGTGCACAAAGTATTGATCATCAACATATTCAGGCTTTGGAGCACACCCGCCATCAAGATATTGGCGACACTTTCACACGTTTATATACGCACAATATGGACGTGGACAATATCAACTTTAAGCATCTGAATGAAATTGAAACTGAGAGCAAGCAGTTTGATGCCGTGTGTGATGGCAATGAAAAGTTGATTGAAACGCTGAAATCATCCGTACGTGCGCCTGAAATTTTAAATCTAAAAAAACATGCCAAAGTGATGTTTGTTAAAAACAACTTCGATATGGGCTATATCAACGGCAGTTTGGGCGAAGTGATTGGCTTTGAAGAAGATGACGATCACGGTATTTTGCCTAAAGTAAAATTGACCGATGGCACAGTATTACTGGTCGAGCCTGAAACTTGGTCGGTGGATAATGATGCAGGCAAAACCATTGCCAGTTTCCAGCAAATTCCGCTGCGTTTGGCATGGGCAATTACCATCCACAAATCACAAGGTATGACCTTAGAAGCGGCAGAAATCAATCTTAGCCATACTTTTGAAAAAGGGCAGGGTTATGTGGCGTTGTCACGATTAAAATCGTTAAGCGGTTTGCGTTTATTGGGATTTAATAGCCAAGCTTTGGAACTCGACAGTTTAGCGATTAAGGCTGACCGCCGTTTTCAGGAATTGTCTGAAGAAGCTGAAACGCACTATGAGCTGATGGATTTAACCCCACAACATAATGCATTTATTCGTCACTGTGGTGGCACGTTGAACGAAACCGAAATTTTGCGCAATGAAAAGAAAATTGCCAAAGGTGGAAAAACCAATTATGCGACTGCCACGTTAGATGAAACCCGCGCTTTATTTGAAGAAGGTTATGATATTCAGGATATTGCAGTAGAGCGAGGTTTAACTCCTGCAACTATTATCAACCATTTGGCACGTTTGCAAAAAGAACAAAATCTGGATATTTCAGTGGCACATCCAGGTGAAGAAGTGGTGGAAGAGGTCCGTAAAATTTATAAGCGATTAATGAAGCGTCAAAATGCAGAGCACTTCAGCGATGATGGCGCAATTAAACTGCGCCCGATTGTTGAAGCGACTAGTCCACGCATGGGCTATGATCAGGTGCGTTTAGCATTGCTGTTTATTCAGTAGTTTAGTCATTTGGATAATGATGACTTATACTGCAATTCTGCATTAAAAATGCCCGCTTAACGTCACATAAAATACTATCATTTTGAGAAAAACTTCGGTTAAACTGCCATCACTGTAAGCCTTAAAATATAATATTCGGTATGGCATTTACACCGTGGTACACATTTCGAAAATTTGTCTATAACAACTTACACGACGATGACTATGAAACATGGTTTAGTCGTTGCATTAACTATTTTTTAATTTTACTGATTTTAGGCAATGCCAGTGCGGTTATTTTAGAGTCGGTGAATGATGTCTATCTTGCCTATCAGGTATTTTTTGACCATTTTGAAAACTTTTCCATCGCAGTGTTTACGCTTGAATATTTGCTGCGGATTTGGAGTATTGCCGAAAAAGACCCGTTTATTTCGCCGTGGAAACAGCGTGTAAAATGGCTTACCAGCGGTGGGGCAATTATAGATTTGTTGGCGATTCTACCTGCTTATATTAACTTCTTTGTGCATCTAGATTTACGGTTCCTAAGAATTTTACGTTTACTGCGTTTGTTAAAACTGACACGTTACTTTGTATCATTGCAAATTTTATTAAGAGTGATCGAACGGGAAAAAGGATCATTTCAGGCAGTCATTTTTATTCTCTCTATTATGATTGTGATGTCTGCCGCAGGTGTGTATGTGGTGGAAAGCAAGGCACAGCCTGAAGCCTTTAGCTCAATTCCCGCTTCGATGTGGTGGGCAGTGGTGACTTTAACCACAGTCGGTTATGGCGATGTCACACCAATTACCCCTTGGGGCAGAATTTTAGGTGCGTTAATTACGGTATTGGGTGTCGGCTTGGCAGCATTGCCTGCAGGTATTTTAGCCACAGGTTTAGCCAACGAACTTGAACAACGTAAGCAGCATTTAGGGTTGAAATTTAGAGAGCTATTGCAAAATAGTGAGATTGATCTGTTAAATGATCAAGAAAAAATTGAAGATTTACGCAAACAAGTCGGTTTAACCACTGAGCAAACCCAAGATATTTTATTGCAGTTAATTCGTGAGCGTCGTGAAGAAGAGCTGCGTTTAGAACAGGAGCCTTATAAATACTGCCCACATTGTGGAGAGAAGTTGTCGGAGTAAGCGAGGCTTGGGTTAAGAATTTCAATTCTAGTTTGGCTCTGCACGTTGGAAGCCTAAAACATGCTTGCTGAAAGCCATATTATTTTTATGGAATTGTATTGATTTCGTAGTAAATATCATCGAATAAAAACTAAGATGAAGAAAACTCATTATTTACATGCTAAGATTAAATTAATTCATTATTAAATTGAATCATGTTTGGCTTTGTTTCTTATTTTGCAAAATAAAAATGCGACCTAGGTCTAAACATGCAGTCAATAACTTGAAAAACTAGGAACAAGCAATGCTTGAAATTCGCCACTTAAAAACGCTATCAGCCCTGCGTGAACATGGTTCTTTGGTTGCTGCCGCCAATGATTTATGTCTGACGCCATCTGCCATTTCTCATCAACTCAAAGAACTAGATCATTGGTATGGCGTAGAAGTGGTGAACCGTCGTAGTCGCCCTGTGACATTTTCCAATGTCGGACAGCGTTTATTGAAACTGGCGGATGATGTCCTGCCACAAATTCAAATCACCCAAACTGATATTACCCGCATTGTGCATGGTCAAACGGGGCGAATTATTTTTTCTTCGGAATGTCATAGTTGCTTTGACTGGTTGATGCCGCTGCTGAATCAATATCGTCAGCAATACCCTGATGTAGATTTAGATTTTGCTTCAGGTTTTGAAGCCAATCCGCATGAATTATTGCAAAACGCAGAATTTGATTTATTGATTACCGCAGACCCGATTGCCTTAAAAGGTATCGAATATTTTCCAATTTTTGAATATGAATCGCGTTTGGTGTTGTCAAATACTCATCCTTTAGTACGTGCCGAGCGCATTACCGTACAGGAGTTGGCAGAAGAAACCCTGATTACCTATCCTGTCGATAAACACCGTTTAGATATTATGTCTAAGCTATTCATTCCAGCCAATATTCAGCCAAAAGCTATTCGTACTACAGATTTAACCCAAATGTTGATTCAACTGGTGGCGAGTGGGCGAGGGATTGGCGCATTGCCAGATTGGGTGGTGAATGAATATGAGCAAAAAGGCTGGGTAACTTCACGTCGTTTAGACTGCGTTGATGCGGGAGGATTACGCCGTACCTTGTATGCGGGTTATCGTAGCGAAGAAAAAGAAAAGTGCTATTTTGAAGGCTTTTTGAAGCAATTAGAGAAATTTTCCCAAAAACGCACGCAGTATTATTCAAGTTAAAAATCGTACGATCAGCATCGTAAAGAGAATGCTAATTTATCGCTAAAAACACTAAGCTCATCTAAATCTCCACTAAAAACAGTGAGATGTTCTTGCTAAGCTTGCCTTGCGAAAATTAAGGGAGAGCGCAGTGAGTTCGGTACGTTGGCTGACAAAGGATTTGTGGATTGTTGCTGCGGGTTTTATGGCAGCAATGCATATTGGTAAGTTGCCACCGACTGTACCCATCCTACAAGCTGAACTCGGAATTAGTTTGGTTCAGGCAGGTTTTTTGCTGTCTTTGGTACAAGCTGCGGGCATGTCTTTGGCGTTGTTGCTAGGCAGTTATACCGCAAAAATTGGCTTAAAACGCTGTGTACTTTTGGGTTTGTCTTTATTGGCAGGTGCAAGTTTTGTTGGTGGTTTTGTACATAGCTTTTCCGCACTATTAAGTCTGCGTGTAATTGAAGGTTTTGGCTTTTTACTGATTACACTCAGCGGCCCTGCATTTATTCGTCAACTGGTTGCAGTGGAGCAGTTGCCTGCCAAAATGGGGCTGTGGAGTGCCTATATGGGCGGTGGGATGGGTATTGGTTTACTAAGTACGCCGTTTTTACTGACCATCTTGGATTGGCAAGGCGTGTGGATGTGTTTGGGATTGTTATCCTTTGCGCTCGCAATCATCATTTATAAAGCCGTACCGAGTGTGCAGATCAGCACGCAAGCCATTGCCATCTTTGAACTGATTAAAAGCACTTTGAGCCATCCACCCGCATGGATATTGGCTTTGGTTTTTGGTGTTTATGCAGGGCAGTGGTTCAGTTTGGTGGGTTTTTTGCCGACCATTTATCAGCAATATCAAATATCTTTACAAACCGCAGGTGTGCTCACAGCTATGGTTGCAATGGCAAATGCGGTGGGTACATTTGTATGTGGGTTGTTATTACAGCGTGGGCTGAGAGCGCAAGTGTTGATGCAAATGGGTTTTGCGGTATTGATGCTATGCGCACTGAGTTTTTATATTTTGCGTGATGTTTTACCATTCATTGTGCAGTTTTTATTGGTCATCCATTTCTCTTTATTTGGTGGTTTAGTCGCAGCTGTGGTATTTGCGCAAGTACTTAATTTTGCACCACAACCGATTGCGATTAGTACCACCGTAGGTTTGGTGTTGCAGTGCTCGGCAATTTCACAATTTTTATTGCCGCCTGTGGTCGCAGCTATCGTATCTGCCACAGGAACATGGCTTTGGGTTGGTATTTTAATGGCCGTTTTATCTGCAATGGGAATGATATTAACATCTATCTTGTTTCGCAAAGTGGCTTAGATTTGGATGGTTTTTATTGAAATTGGTTGATACAAGACGATGAATTCAAGCAAAACCATCTAAACCAAGCGTCCCTAAATCTATGTTAAGAATAGCCAATAAACAAGGTGAGAATTCCTGCTGCAATCAGTGGTCCCACAGGCACGCCACGTAGCACAGCAACACCTGCGACTGTACCAATCAATAAGCCTGCGACCACATCAGGCTGATTGGTCATGAGCTTGACACCACGCCCGCCTAACCATGCCACAAAAACACCAATTGCAATCGCAAGTAAAGATTTCCAACTCAGGAAAGATTTTAGAATTGCTTCGCCTGGAAGTTTGCCACTGGCAATGGGTGTCAGTACGCCAATGGTGAGAATGATAATGCCCAGATTTAAGCCATGCTGCTGCAATAGTGGGAAAAATTCACTTAGCGGCGTAATTCTAAAAACAATCAGTACTGCTGCGGCAATGGTCACAGCCGTATTTTGGCTAAAAATACCGCATGCGAGTAGAACGATCAGCACCATCAGGTTAAGGTCTAATTGAGAGAGCATGGTGATCCATAAAAGGGGAAATAAATTGGAAAAGTGCAGTTATTGTAACTGTTTTGAACTACAAGCGGGCAAGGTACGCAATGTGTTCAGAATTTACGGTGTATTTGGTTTAGAATAGCAGCAAATATATTTATACTTTTTATCATTAGGTCGCTCATCATGTTGTTGGAAAAAATGTTGCAATCACAAGGCTTTGGATCACGTAAACATTGCCAACAACTCATTAAAAATGGTGCAGTCACCATTATGGGCGAAACCCAGACCAATCCTAAATTCGCGATAAAAATTGCGCCTGAAACGGTTTTGCAATTTTCGGTGTATGGGCAAAATTATCAATATCGTGAAAAGGTCTATATCGCCTTACATAAACCACAAGGCTATGAGTGTTCGCATCAAGCGACCCATCATTTTAGTGTGTTTGACTTGTTTGATGATGTATTGCTGAATCGTGGTTTGCAGTGTGTTGGACGCTTAGATCAGGACACCACAGGGCTGTTATTGCTGACGGATGATGGACAGTTTTTACAAGCATTGACCCATCCTAAAAAGCATGTGGTAAAAGTGTATGCTATGCACACCGCAGACCCGATTAATGCAACACAAATCCAGCAACTTGAGCAGGGTGTCGCATTGCGCAATGAATCAGGGACATTTGCTGCAACAGAGGTACAACAGCTTGCTGAACATGAATTGCAGATGACCATTCATCAAGGTGTTTATCACCAAGTTAAACGTATGCTGGCAGCAGTGGGCAATAAAGTAGAACAATTACATCGTCAGCAAGTTGGTGCATTAAACTTGACTGATTTGGCTTTAGATGTGGGTGAATGGATGTATTTAAGCCCTGATCATGTCGAGTTGGCAAAAAGCCGTATGGAATAACATGAGTTTAGCTGAGCTTTCATCAATAGCTTATGAGCAATGGCTTACGTCAGATTAAATTTAAACCCTTTGCCTAAAGCCGTAATCGTCAGATCAGGTGACTATTTTAAAAAGCAGTGATAAGTCTGGAATTCATCATCTTTGACAAAGCCCATCTTTTCATACAATTGGTGGGATTGGTAATTACTTTTTTGTGTTTCAAGGCTAATCCGTAGCGCATTTTCATGTCGTGCAAATAAAATTGCAGTATCAATGAGCTGTTTGGCCGAACCTTGTCGTCTAAAAACAGGGGTGACATAAACGTCATCTAAAATATAGTAGGTCGAGCAGGCAACCGAAGAAAAGCCTAAATAAAGTAATACAAATCCAGTGATTGTTTGATCTTTGATATGAATGAAAATCACACTTTCCTGATTTTCAAAACGCTGTTTTAAGAATGCTGCTGAAAGGCTTAAATTCGAGGATGCACCATAAAACTGACGATACTCATCGAACAATACAGCAAGTTGGTCTAAGTCTTCTAAAGTGGCACGTCTTACAATCATTACGATACTCCATGCTTTTTTATTGTCCTTGCATGAAGCATAGCTAAGTTTTTAAAGTAAATTTTTAAAGAATTGTTTAAAAATGCAACACTGTTAATTTTTGTCAGTTTCACCCAAAATTGCATTGAGTTCATCAAACAAGTCTAGATGTTCATCATCCAGTTCAAAATCTTCAACACTATTATTGCCAGTTACAGATGCTTCATTGCTTGGGGTTGCATCCACTAGCGTTGCTTTTTGCTCTTGTTTTAATTTGCGTAACTTAATCAATTGTTCCAGATTAATATTCTGATTTTCAATTGAAAAGGGAATTGATTTAGTCAGCACGACTTGCTTAAAAAACAAACGTACCGCTTGCGCAGGCGTAATCCCCAACTGTTTAAACACAGCAAAGGCTTGTTTTTTCTCTTGAGAGTCCAAGCGTACTTGATAGACTTCAGTTTTTCTCATAATTTTTAATAGAAGGAAATAGATTTAAATTTTAGCAATATTGTAAACAATTCATTTGTAATTTCAATATGACTACAACGAAAATCCACTATTTTGTAATGACAAACATATTACAATGTCAATTCTTGCTGTGCGCTAAAGTGGAATTGTTGCTGGCTAATCGGGTCAAAAAAACTTAAATGCTTGGCAAGCAATTGTAGCGGTGCAGAAAAATCATCTGCTTGTTTGTGCTGTAAAATGGGATAAAACGGGTCGTTCTTAATCGCAATACCTAAGCTATTTAAATGCACACGCAGTTGGTGCTGCTTGCCTGTTGTAGGCTTTAATTCATATTTTGCCCATGTTTGATTATGTTCAAGCAAACGAATTTCTGTTTCGCTGTTAGGTGTGCCTGCCACGACGTGCATCAAATAAAAAGGTTCACCTTTTTCCATGCGTAATTGCACAGTACATGGTAGTGACAAATTAGCTTGATAAGGCGCAATGGCATGGTAGGTTTTTTGCACCTGACGTTCTGCAAATAATTGCTGATACACCGCCCGAGTTTCTGGTTGTTTGGAAAACAGCACCACACCCGCAGTTTCGCGGTCTAAACGATGAATAGGCGTGAGCTGCTCATTCTGTGTTTGTTTTTTTAAGCGTACTAATAGGGTTTCTTGTACATATTGCCCTGTAGGGCTCATGGTCAAAAAATGTGGTTTATCTACAACCAATAAGTGTTCATTTTCAAATAAAACTTGATGCTGAAAAGGCACGGCAACTTCATGCGCTAAAAAACGATAATAAAAAATATCCTGATGTGCGCTATAAGGTGTATCTAAATCTAAACGCTTGCCTTCGGCATCATAAACCAGACCATCCTCAAAGCGTTGCAGCCATTCCTGTGCAGAAATATGGGCAAACTGGGCACATAAATAACGAAAAATTGATTCAGGCTGTGTGCTTAATTTGGGTAAATGCAATTTGCTGGCGCTCACACCATCTAGCATGGGTGGAACAAAGGTGTTGGGATGAGTCGACTTCATCTGCAAATTGCTCATATTCAGGTGGGAGAGTTTCTTTTTCATCATATTGAAAATAGCCTAAGCAGCTTGGGTGCTAAGCTTAATAATCTTGATTCATTGCCTTGTCTAAACTTGTTATAAATTGTCCACATTTACACAGTTTTATCCATCAGTACATAGGCTTTAAAGCAGTGCGATGCTATCATAATTGGTCTTTTGAATCATGTCGTGAGCGTTATGCAGTATTCATTTAATTTGGCTTTAAATAATGAGCAAGATACCCAAAATCTGGCGCAGGTTTTGGCAACGCATTTTCGGTCGGGTGTGATTTATTTAATTGGTGATTTAGGCGCAGGAAAAACCACTTTATCGCGTTATTTTCTACATCATTTGGGGCATCAGGGCGCGGTTAAAAGCCCGACTTACACCTTGGTGGAACCTTATCAAATACAAGGACAAGATATTTTTCATTTTGATTTATATCGTTTAAATGATCCTTATGAATTAGAGCTGATGGGCATTCGTGATTATTTAGAAACCCCAAATGCCTTGTTTTTATTTGAATGGCCATCAAAAGGTGGCGATGAAATTCCGCCCGCAGACCTGATCATTGAAATTAAAAAATCGGAAGATGAATTAAGCCGTACTGCAACGCTAAGTTCGTCTTCGGTTGCATTACAACAAGCTTTGGAGCAACAATTTAATCATGCCTAATGATGTGTTAAATCTACGTCGGATCCACACGCTTGAACCTGCCTTAGCCAACCAAATTGCTGCGGGTGAGGTAATTGAGCGTCCTGCCTCTGTGGTCAAAGAACTACTAGAAAACTCCATTGATGCAGGTGCAACCGAGCTAATTATTCGGGTGGCACAAGGCGGCAGTACACTCATTGAAATTATTGATAATGGTCGTGGCATTCATGCTGAAGATTTGCCTTTGGCGGTGACTCGTCACGCGACCAGTAAAATTCAAACGGCTGATGATTTACATGCTATTGTCAGTTTAGGCTTTCGTGGTGAAGCACTGGCATCAATTGCAGCAGTATCGCGTTTGACTTTGGTCAGTAGCCAAACTGAAGATGGTGTCGGTTATCAGGTCGAAGTCAATGGCACTGCCTTTGACCATCAAGATATTCAGGCCGTTGCTGCACAAAAAGGCACACATATTCGGGTACAGGATTTATTTTTTAATGTGCCTGCACGACGTAAATTCCTGAAAAAAGCGGGTACAGAATTCGGACATATTGAAGAAATTGTGCGTCGTTTGGCACTCACACATTTCGATATTCGTTTTGTTTTGGAACACAACGACAGCATCAAACTGAATTTACCCATTGCAGACAGTGGCGAATTGCGTTTTCAGCGCGTGCAGCAACTTTTAGGACGAAACTTTGTCGAAAATGCCTATTGGATAGATGCTGACAGTGTCACCATGCACTTATCAGGTTGGTTGGGGCATCCTTCCGATGCACGTTCACAAGCCGATCTGCAATATGTGTATGTGAATGGACGTATTGTAAAAGACAAGACCATCTCCCATGCTTTGCGTATGGCATACGAAGGTATTTTGCATGGACATCAACATGCTGCATATTTGCTATTTTTAGAAGTAGAACCTGAAAATATTGATGTCAATGTGCATCCGACCAAGCATGAAATTCGCTTTTTAAATCAGCGAGAAGTTCATGAGTTTGTAAGACATTACGCCAAAGAAACCTTAGCTCAATTTCAAACTGCAACTGCAGATTTAGCTACAGCCATGAAAGCCGATCCTATCGAACAAGCTGCGCCTTATGTGGTGCAACCGCGTTATCAGGAACAATTTTTACTGCACAAACATGCCGAGGCAAATCCTTACAATTCCGCTGACGATGCAGTAGATGCGTACACGATGCAGCCCGCTTCACAAGCGGGAAGTGAGTTACTTACCGATTTTAATCAGAGTCAGCCGCAGACAGTTCAATATAACCGACCTGTGCAGAGTAATTATCAAGGTTCGCAACAGCTCAACAATGCTTTAAAAAGCTATCTCGCGCCTTTACGTGATCTAGATCAAGACTCAGCCAATCTTACGCAAACAAACACAACACCTGCGGTGGATGAGCATCCCCTCGGCATTGCAATTGCGCAATTGCATGGTATTTACATTCTGGCGCAAAACAGTGAAGGCTTGATTATTGTAGATATGCATGCCGCCCATGAACGAATTGTGTTGCAACAGATGAAAGCCGCTTGGGATAAACCTGAGTTTTGGACTTCGCAGCAATTGCTGATCCCCAAAGTTATCAGCATTAGCCGCATGCAAGCCATGCGGGTGGATGATTTAAAAGAACAATTGGCACGACTGGGCTTGGAAATAGACCAATATGGCGATGAACAGGTCATTGTGCGCGGTGTGCCCGCGATTTTGCATAAGGCAGATTTTGCCGAATTAATTCCTGAATTACTTGATGATTTAGACCCGAATGATGAAGCGCAAGCCTTGTTGCAAAAGCGTGATCATATTTTGGCAGGAATGGCATGCCATAGCGCAGTACGTGCACACCGAATGCTGAGCCTTTCTGAAATGAATGCCTTGTTACGTCAAATGGAACAAACTGAATTTGCCAGCCAATGTAATCATGGTCGTCCAACATGGCGTGCTTTTCCATTGGTTCAATTAGATAAACTTTTTGCTCGAGGAGAGTAGTGTTACATGTCAAAACAATTGCCGGTCATCAATTTAATGGGACCAACTGCAAGTGGTAAAACTGCTTTGGCATGTGAACTCTATGAACTAGGTCATTTTGAGCTAATTTCAGTCGATTCTGCGCTGGTTTATCGAGATATGGACATTGGTACAGCCAAGCCGACTAAAGCGGAGCAGGCGCGTTATCCGCACCATTTGATTGATATTATCAGCCCGCTTGAAGTGTATTCTGCTGCGCAATTTGTTGAAGATGCCTGCGCCTTGATTGACGATATGCATGCGCGTGGCAAAACCCCAATTTTAGTGGGCGGAACCATGCTGTATTTTAAGGCATTGCTTGAAGGTTTATCTTCAAATTTACCCAGCGCCAATTACCAAGTACGTGCTGAAATTGAAGATAAAGCCGCGCGTGAAGGTTGGGAAGTTGTATATGCAGAATTATGCGCGGTAGATACATTGGCGGGACAAAAGTTTAAAGTGTCCGATAAGCAACGTATTATTCGTGCTTTGGAAGTTTATAAATTAACAGGCACACCAATTACCCAACTGCAAGCAGAACAACCTAAAAATGTACCATATCGTTACACTTTTCATAACCACGCCTTAGTGCCTGATCGGGTAGAATTACATCAGCGTATTGAAAAACGCTTAGAGATCATGTGGGAAATGGGTTTTTTAAATGAGGTGCGTCATCTTATTGAAAAATACGATTTAGATGCAAATTTACCTTCCATGCGCTCTGTCGGTTATCGTCAAGCTTTAGAGTTTTTACAAAAAGGTGATGAAAGTCGCGGAAAAATGCAGGAAATGGAGGATAAGGCGCTATTCGCAACACGACAACTTGCGAAACGTCAATATACTTGGCTCAGATCGTTGCAAGAATCGCATAAATTTCACACATATTTTACGATAAAGCAGGCTCAAGAAGACTTGCGAAACTGGTACGGATAAAGCAAAATTTACACACTGTCTTTTTTATAATTTTTAATTGAAAAATAAAGATAGTTTTTGCGCTGATTTTTAATTATTTTTGGAGTTATAACATGTCTAAAGGTCAAACTTTACAAGATCCGTTCTTAAATTCTCTCCGTAAAGAACGTATTCCTGTTTCTATCTTCCTTGTGAACGGTATCAAGCTACAAGGTCATATTGAATCTTTTGACCAATATGTTGTTTTATTGAAAAACACGGTAAGCCAAATGGTTTACAAACATGCAATTTCTACAGTTGTTCCTGCACGTAATCCACGTCCAGCGGGTGCACCAGCAGGCGGTCAAGGCGCAGGCTTTGGTGGTCAAGGTGGCGGCTTCGGTGGTCAAGGTGGTGGCTTCGGTGGTCAAGGCGGCTTCGGTGCTCAAGGTGGTGGCTTTGGCGGTCAAGGTGGCTTCGGTGGTCAAGGTGGTGGCTTCGGTAGTCAAGGTGGTTTCGGTGGTCAAGGCGGCGGCTTCGGTGGTCAAGGTGGCTTCGGTGGTCAAGGTGGCTTCGGTGGCGGTCAAGCAACTGGCGGTTTTGACAACGATTCTAAATTTGAAGAATCTTCAGAAGACGATAACAACCGTTAATTGATCTTCTTAAAAAACCTCTCGAAATGAGAGGTTTTTTTATGTCTATGGTTTTTTTATCAAAGTCGTATTTTGGTAGTGGCTAAGATGAAGTGCAAATGGTAAAAAAGCATAAAAAACCAGTGTTGCTACACTGGTTTTAATTTTGGAAATAGCAGAAAACTTAAGCTTAGTTTTTCTTGCGGTCTAAGCTTGGGTCTTTAATTTCTACAAAAGCATTGTTACGTGTTTCACGTAACCAGCTATCCAATTCAGTATCAAACTGGCGTTCACCTAGTATTTGACGTGCCATACGTTCTTGGTATTCACGAGTCATATCTTGCTGGCGTGTATCGGTCACTTGCAGTACATGCCAACCAAACTGGGTTTGGAATGGTGCGCTAATTTCACCTTTTGCAGTATTTTTCATTTGATTTTCAAATTCTGGCACCATCACGCCAGGATTCACCCAGCCTAGACTGCCGCCATCACGTGCAGAGCCAGCGTCATTAGAGAACGTCGCTGCTAAGGTTGCAAAGTCTTCACCCGCTTTTAAACGGTTGTGAATACTGTCAATCATGTGTTTCGCATTTTCAGGGCTTACGACTTCACTTGGCTGAATCAAGATATGTCGAGTTTGATATTGTGGAACTAGTGCACGTTGCTCAGTACTTTTGCGCTCTAAGAGCTTGACCACATGAATACCATCACGGACTTCAATCAGTTCACTGGTTTGACCTACATTTAACGGTGTAATGCGTGCAGCAAGTTCTGCAGGAATATCCGTTAGGTTACGTAAACCCATGTCTGCAGATTGTACGGTTACACCATTGCCTGTGTATTTTTTGCTAATGGCTTGAATATCGTTGCTTTGTGCCAATTCAGCTTTGACTTGTTGCGCAACTTGTGCGGCATTTTCTGCTCCAGAAACACGCACATGCAAAATATGGACTTGGTTGCCTAAGGCAGCCTGACCTTGTGGGGTTTTTAGAAAGTTATCAACGTCTTGATCGCTAATTTGAATACGTGACATCACCACTTGCTGACGCAAACGATTCATAGCTAAATCTTCGGCAATACGATTACGTAAAAACGCATAACTGCCTGGTGCAGATTTATCTAATTTTTGCTGAAAAGTTTCTAGGCTGTTTGCGCCATTTTGCTGTGCAACTTTTAAAACTGCTTCATTTAAAGATTTTTCATCAGCTTTAATGTTATAGCGTTTGACTTGCTCTAATTGCGCTTGGCGTACAATCAGTTGTTCTAAAGCTTGTTGTTCTAAAATGTGTTGTGGTGGAACAGGGCGCTTTTGCATCTCAAGTTGTTGTTTGAGTTCAACCACGCTTTGCGCTAAATCACTTTTTAAAATGACACTATTGTCAACTACAGCCACAATTTGATCATTCGCAGCAAATGCAGGCAGCGCTGCTGTCATGCAAAGTGCTAAGGTTGATGCTTTTAAAAATCGTTTTAACTGTTCTGTCTTCATTAACGTTGTGTCCAAGATTGATTAATTTTATTAAAACCTAAAATACGGTTTTCAAGCAAAGATGCAAGTTTATTATTGAAACCGCCTAAACCTTTCAAATTTAATTCCGCCATAATGGCACGTTTTGGTTTTACACCGGCATCGGTAACATCATCTAAATCGTTATAGTAAGAGCGACCATAGACTGAGATGCCCCAACAGCACGACTCATAGTTCACACCTAGCAAATATTCACGCGCAACGCTGTTGTCTAGGTCATATTGAGCATGACCTAAAATGCGCCAGTTGTTGTGAATAGGTTGAATAAACGATGCCACAACTTGATCATAATGATCTTGACGGTTTGGAATAACACGACGGTTAATATAACCAAAGCTATATAAGTTGCCTTGATCACCCGTGTAAAGCATATTGACACTGCGCTGTGCATTGTCGCCATTTGACATCCATGCAGCATTGGCACCCACACTGAGGTTTTGACTTAGCTGACTGGTTAAGCTCACAATTGGCCCAGTACGGTTTTCCGTATTAAATTCGTCTTCGGTATTATCCAACGTGACACGACGATCTTCAAAGTAAAAACTTTGACCAATTCCTGCTCTAAGGCGTTCTAAACCAATTTCATCAAACAGGCTATAGCTTAAACCCAAAGACAAAAAGTTGTTATCTTCTAAACGGTCATGACCATAGAAACGGTTTGGACTGAACAGCTGGTCATAATTAATAGAAGCGGTTACAGAGTCAAAGTTCGGGTGGTCGTTTTGATTGCGGTACGGTGCATAGGCATAGAACGCACGCGGGGTGATGGTTTGCAAGAAGCGACCATCTTTTTCAAAGGTAATCCCTGTATCTAAAGTGAATTGCGGAACAGTAACCGACTCACTTTTACTTGAAGATTTATACGTATCTGTACTTAGGGTCTCTTTGTCATAGAAGGTGTTGATGTTACGTAACGATACTTCAGGAATTACAAATGACCACGGGTTGCGGTAGTTGTAACGCACAGCAAAGTCATTATAAATACGCGTACCACTTGGTTCCCCATCTTGCGCAGCTAGATCTTTTTTGAAGTAAGCTGTGTCGTTATTAAATTCGACTTGGAAGCCTTGAGGATTGCCCGTTTTATAGTTCAATAAAAATTGTGGTAGGCGTGCATAAGGGCGATCCACAGATGGAATCGTCTTATCCAGGGTTTGGAAATCTTCAACTTTGAGCTGTGCTTTTAAACCCGGTATGCCGTTACGATAATTCAACTCCCAAGCACGACGTAAATTTAGGTCGGTTTTAGAGTTCGGGTTGTTATTTAAATCGGCAAAGTAGTCTTTGTCCGATGCATAGTTATATTCTAAGTTGGTTGAAAATTGTTCGTTGATTTGCCAGCCGTGTAAAAAATGTAAGTCTTTACGGTCTTGGTCATCATATTTGGCATCCGATGCTAAATAACCGCCCCAAATTTTACCTGAACCAAAATTTTCAGTTAAATAACGGAATTCACCTTCTAGCATCGCGCCACGATCAGCAATATAACGTGGGCTAACGGTAGCATCAAAATTCGGTGCAAGGTTTAAATATACAGGCACAGATAGCTCGACACCACCATCATTGGTAAAGCCAAAACTAGGCGTCAAAATACCTGTGGTACGGCGGTCATCAATTGGGAAATTGAAGTAGGGTACAGCCAAAACTGGTACATTTTTCACATACAATTTGGTGCCACGTGTTTCACCGCGTCCCGTTTCCTGATTCAGCTTAATTTCATTGGCTTGAATTTTCCAGGTTGGCGCTTGCTCGGGTGGGCAGGTGCTGTAGGTGGCGTTATTGAGTACCATGGTATTGGTTGAGGTACGTGCAATTTTTTCTGCCATGCCATGCGCATGCTGTTCTTCAGCAATATAAAAACTGTTATTTAAATCGCCTTGCTGAGTTTTAAGGTTGTAGTTAATTTCATCACTTTGCGCAAGTAAACCAGCTTGTGCCATTTGTACACGACCTTCGGCTTTGGCAAAGGTTTGGGTCTGATCAATGGTAATTTTATCGGCGCGAATTTGACGGCCTTGCTGGTCAATCAGGACATTGCCTTCTAAGACAGAATCGCCATTTGGGTCATAGTGACCATAATCGGCAGTAACGGTAGAGGTTGCTTCTGCAGCGTCTACAGCAACTGTATTTGAACTGATAGGTGTCAGCCAAGCACCTTTACAATAAGCCGAGCTGGCTGTGTTACCAAATTGTTGTTGCGCTTCGGGCGTTGCTTTATCAACATAATATTGCTCAAAGAATTGCTGACCTGGGTAAGTCTCTTGAATACTTTGTTTAAGCCGTTGGTTGTCAATATGACTGACCGATGAAGCCTGATCTGCTGTCTGTGCATAACTGGAAACAGAGTGACCACATAACAGAGTTAAGACCGCAGTCGCTAAAGGATTAAATTTAAACTGATGCTTCATTTATCTCATCAACCAAGAGTGCTTAATCGCAATTAATTATTGTCGCATCATAGAGAAAAAGCGCAGAAGTAGCTACACTTAACACTTTAAAAACTCAGCCTGTATTAGAATTTATTGCAAATGAATACACAACGCGAACAATTGATACAAACATGGATAACATCTGTACTTGGTTCAGATCAATTTGAAACTCATTTTTTAGCAGGCGATGCAAGTTTCCGTCGTTACGCACGAATCAAATTGAATAATAAAACATTTATGCTCATGGATGCACCACCAGAAAAAGAAGATTGTGGTCCTTTTGTGACGATTGATGAGTTTTTTGCTGCCCATGGCGTGCGCGTGCCAAAAATTGTAGCTAAAGACCTGACACAAGGCTTTTTGTTGCTTGAAGATTTTGGTGATGTCTTATTATCTACCTTGCTGAATGATCAGACTGTAGATGACTACTATGCGCAGTGTTTTAAGCAGTTAATTCAATTACA
This sequence comes from Acinetobacter sp. AL9, assembly GCF_041464035.1. Lineage (NCBI taxonomy): Bacteria > Pseudomonadati > Pseudomonadota > Gammaproteobacteria > Moraxellales > Moraxellaceae > Acinetobacter > Acinetobacter sp. AL9. The sequence continues at coordinate 47,655 of NZ_JAYFSK010000010.1, forward strand.
AGATATTGATGGTACCGCACATTTCCCTGAATACTCGTATGACAAACTGATCAGTGAAATGGAACTACTCACCGACTGGTTATTGCCTGCCTTACAGATTCAGCCAACGGCTGAAGAAAGTGCATTAATTAAACGTACATTTGCAATTTTGGCCAATGCCGCTTTGGCTCAGCCACAAGTGATTGTGCATCGCGATTTTCATAGTCGTAACTTAATGAAAATTAATGATGATACCGAGCTAGGTGTAATCGATTTTCAGGATGCAGTGATTGGTGCAGACACCTATGACCTGATTTCAATTACCCGTGATGCTTATGTACAGTGGAATGCTGAGCGTGTGTATCGCTGGTTTAAAATGTTTTATGACTTGTTGCCGGCAGCATCTAAGCAAGACCGTGATTTTGAACAATTTAAAAAAGATGCCGATATGATGGCGATTCAGCGTCATATCAAAATTTTAGGTATTTTTGTGCGTTTATTTGAGCGTGATGGTAAATCGGGTTATCTCAAGGATTTACCGCGCGTAATGTGGTATTTACTTGAAGAAAGTAAACCTTATCCAGAATTACAACCATTTATGCACTTTATTCACACGACAGTAATGCCAAAATTTACAGCCAAATATGGTCAGTATGAGGTGGTTGCCTAAATGAAAGCCATGATTCTTGCTGCAGGCATGGGTAATCGTATGCGTCCTTTAACGTTGCATACACCTAAGCCATTATTGGAAGTCGGTGGTAAGCCTTTAATTGTGTGGCACATCGAAAAATTACAAAAGATGGGTGTGCAGGAAATTGTCATCAATACGGCATGGTTGGGTGAAAAACTTGCAGATGCTTTGGGTGATGGTTCGCAATTTGGTGTGAAAATTTTGTGGTCGCATGAAGGCGAAGGCTTAGAAACTGCAGGTGGCATCATCAATGCGTTGCCATTATTGGGCAATGAACCTTTTATATTGGTGAATGGCGATGTTTGGACCACCATGGATTTTGCGCCACTATTAAATGTGCAGCTTCAAGACGACTTGGCACATTTGGTTTTGGTGGAAAACCCTGTGCAGCATCCGCAAGGTGATTTCACTTTGGCTGCAAACAAAGCCTATACTTTTGAGCAAGCACGCTCAGGTGAAAATCTGACTTATAGTGGCGTGGCGGTGATGCATCCGCAAATGTTTAACGGTTTGGAATCGGGCAAACGTCCGCTTGCGCCATTGCTCAAACAAGCCATGCAGCAAGAAAAAATTTCTGCACAGAAATTGCAGGGTGTTTGGGTGGATGTTGGCACTCCTGAACGATTAAATACGCTAGATCAACAAATTCAGCAGGGTGTGTACGCTTAAGTGCATATTCACTAAGCATTCGCCCCTATGACTGCAACTATAAATCGGTATACTTCCATTAACTTTTTCGAGATGTGAATTGTGATGCATTCGTTTTTTCAGGAACTCAAGCAAGGTAGTCAGGCTTTAGGTTTAGAGCTCAGTGATGAGGCTTTAAATTTATTACTCAAATACCAAGATGCTTTGGTGCTATGGAACAAAGCGTACAACCTCACTGCAATTCGTGACCCGAAAGAAATGCTAGTGAAGCATTTGCTAGATAGTCTGAGCATCCTCAAAGATTTGCCTGCAGGTCGTTTACTGGATATTGGTACTGGCGGTGGTATGCCGGGCATGATTATTGCCTTGTGTCAGCCTGAGCGCGATTGCGTGTTATTGGACTCGAATGGTAAAAAGATTCGTTTCTTAAAACAGTTTATTGCCGATTTAAAACTGAAAAACGTCGTGGCAGTTCAGACCCGTGTTGAAAATGAAGACAGCATCCGCGAGTTAGGTCAGTTTGATGTAATTACCAGTCGTGCTTTTGCATCTTTAACTGACTTTGTAGCCGCGTCAAAACCATTTATGCATGAGCAAAGTATTATTGCATCTATGAAAGGTTTGATTCCTGCCGATGAAGTAGAGGCATTGAAAGATGAATTCAGCTGTGAAATTATCGAGCTTAAAGTTCCGCGCTTAGACGAACAACGTCATTTACTTTTATTAAAACGTATCTAATTTTCAAAGGACTGGGGTGATCATGGCACAAATTATTGCGATTGCGAACCAAAAAGGTGGTGTCGGAAAAACCACAACCGCAGTAAATTTGGCAGCATCTTTGGCTGTTTTGAAAAAGCGCATTTTATTGGTCGATATGGACTCACAAGGCAATGCCACCATGGGTTCAGGCATTCAAAAAAATGATTTGCTGTATTCAGTGACCGATGTATTGTTGGGCGAAGTGCCGATTGAAACTGCAATTAGCAAGGCAGAAGTTGGTTATAAAGTTTTGGGTGCCAATCGTGATTTGGCTGGGGTTGAATTGGTGATTGCTGAGCAAGAGGGGCGTGAGTTTATTTTGCGCAATGCCTTGCAAGAAGTTGCCAAAGACTTTGATTATATTATTGTCGACTGTGCACCAAGTTTAAGCTTAATTACAGTAAACGCTTTAGCAGCAGTGCAAAGTGTAATCATTCCAATGCAGTGCGAATATTATGCACTTGAAGGTTTGGCTGACCTGACGCAAACCATTGACCGTATTCAACAAGCACTCAATCCTGATTTAGAAATTATTGGTGTATTACGCACCATGTATGATGCGCGTAATGCCCTAACCCGTGATGTGTCTGAAGAATTATCACACTATTTTGGTAAAAAATTATACGATACCGTGATTCCGCGTAATGTACGCTTGGCAGAAGCGCCTGCACACGGTTTACCCGTCATTTATTTTGAAAAAAGCTCAAAGGGTGCAGTTGCCTACCTGAATTTAGCAGCTGAAATGTTGAAGAAAAGCAAAGTGAAAAAAGGAAGTAAAGCATGACCACAAAAAAACGCGGATTAGCCAAAGGTCGTGGTTTGGATGCCTTATTGGGGTCAATCCAGAAAGAAAAATTACAACTTGAAGTGCAATCTTTAGATCATGGTCAGCTAAAACAAATTGATGTCAGTTTATTAAAACGTGGTGAATATCAACCGCGTCGCTTTATTCAAGAGCAAGATTTACAGGAACTGGCGGCATCTATTGAAAAACATGGTGTAATGCAGCCAATTGTGATTCGTCCGATAGATGACGAACAACATCCTTATGAAATTATTGCAGGTGAGCGTCGCTGGCGTGCTGCACAGTTGGCAGGTTTAACTGAAATTCCTGCAATTGTGCGTGATTTGACCGATCAGGTCGCGATTGCTTTGGCATTAATTGAAAACATTCAGCGTCAAGACCTCAACCCAATTGATCAGGCAATGGCGTTACAACGCTTTCACGATGAGTTTGGCTTGAGTCATCAGGAAATTGCCGAAACCGTAGGTAAAGCACGTACCACGGTCAGTAATTTATTGCGTTTACTCACTTTGGCTGAGCCTGTTAAAGAGTTGATGCAGCAAGGCTTGCTAGATATGGGTCATGCACGTGCTATTTTAACTTTGAAAGCTAAAGATCAGCTCAAAGTCGCGCAGCATGTAATTGAAAAGAATTTATCGGTACGTCAAACCGAACAGTTGGTACGTGACTTTAATGCGCCAAAACAAGAAAAGCCGAAAACGGCTATTGCGCCTGATATTCAACAACTCACGCAACGTCTTTCTGAGCGTTTTAGTGCAGATGTTAAAATTGATTATAACAAGCAAGGTAAGGGCAAATTGACCATCAGTTATCACTCTCTGGAAGAGCTGGATGGTATTTTAAATATTTGCCTGTCCGATTAATTTTAATTCGTATTTTATTGGGGAAAAGCGAATGTGGGAATTGGTAAAAGCAGGTGGCTGGCTGATGCTGCCGTTGGTATTGTGCTCGGTATTTACCGTTGCAATTACCATTGAGCGTTTTATGCGTTTAAAGAGAGCAGGTATTTTGCCCAATGCGTTGTTGCTCAACCGCGGGCAAAGTTTAGCGACTGTGTTGCAACAACTGAATCAAAGTGCCAACTTAAAAAACAGTACATTAGGCCGTATTTTTGAGGCGGGTGCGCGTAACAAACAACAATCAGAACACTATGCGCGTGCACAAATGGAAGCGACAGCTTCACAAGAAATTGGTTATTTAGAAAAAAATATCAACTTCTTGGGTACGCTCAGTGCAGTTGCGCCATTATTGGGTTTATTGGGTACAGTGCTTGGGATTATTGAATCATTTTTAGTGATTGATGTGGGTGCAAGTAATCCAACCTTAATGATTCCAGGGATTTCTAAAGCCTTAATTACCACTGCTGCAGGTATGTTAATTGCAATTCCAGCCTTATTTGCCTATCGTTATTTTCAGCGTTTGGTGCAAGAATATACTGCTGAGTTAGAGCAGCAAGCGACTTTGTTTCACGCAGGATTATTTCATCAGAGTCAACCTCATCAGCTTGATGCGGATGTGCAAGATGTGAAAAAAGTAAGCTAAGGTGAGTTTATGAAATTCAAACGCTCGCAAGTTGAAGATATTCATATTAACCTGACTCCAATGATTGACTGTTTACTGTTCATCTTGGTGTTTTTGTTGCTTTCGACCACATTTAACCAATTTAGCCGTATGAATTTAACTTTGCCAGATGCGCAAGGCGTACCACCAAAATCTTATGAACATAAAATTGAAGTCGTGGTAGATTCTTCAGGGCATTATTCTGTCAATGGTCAGGCACTTTCGACTAAGGAAGTGGCAGATTTAAGCACAGCAATTAAACAAATTTCTCAAGATCGACACGATTTAATGTTTATCATTGCTGCAGATGCCAAAGCCACTCATCAAGATGTGATTCGAGTGATGGATGTCGCAGGACAACTTGGTTTCGTCAACATCAATATCAGTACGAAAGTCCCAACTCGAGGTTATTAGTGAAGAAGGATTTACAGGTCTATCGCCGTCTTCTGAGATATTTGCTCCCATTTTGGGGCTTGGCAATCTTGGTGATTATCGGTTTCGCCATTAATGCAGCCACAGAAGTATCTGTGGCAAAACTCTTGGAAAAAATTATTAATGCCATTCAGGAGCGTGACCAATCTTTCACCACACTATTTCCGCTATTAGTCATTGCACTGATGTTTTTCCGTGGTTTGGGAACTTTTATTGGCGGTTACTATACCGCAGTGATTTCACGTAATTTGGTATTCAATATCCGTCAGGAAGTCTTTGCTAAATTGCTGCGTTTACCTGCACAGTATTACTTAGATAATACCAGTGGGCACATTACTGCCAAAATTATGTATAACGTAGAGCAGTTGACCGCTGCATCTACAGAATCGCTGCGTACATTGGTACAACAGGGTTTGATTACACTCGGCTTGCTCGGCTATTTGCTGTATACCAACTGGCGTTTGACCCTCTGTATTTTGGTATTTGGCCCATTAATTGGCTTGCTGATTCGTAAAGCTGCAAAACGCATGCGTCGTTTATCTATTCAAGTACAAGACACCATGGGGGATGTAAACCACGTGGTGCAAGAAACGGTGAATGGTAATTTGGTCGTCAAAGGTTTTGGTGGTCAGACCTATGAACAAAGCCGATTTAAAGAAAACTCTTTAGAAAACCTGCGTCGTGGTTTAAAGATGGTGGCGGTGCAACAATTGAACAGCCCAGTGGTGCAGTTCATTATGTCCATTGCTTTGGCAATTATTATCTGGATTGCCTTACGTCCAGAAATTCTACGTGATATTTCAGCTGGCGAGTTTGTGGCGTATATCACTGCAGCAGGCATGTTGAGTAAGCCAATTAAAGCTCTTACCGATATTAATGAAAAATTACAACGCGGCTTGGCAGCAGCACATTCAGTCTTTGAATTGCTCGATATGCCTGAAGAAGACAATCACGGGACGCTTACACCAGACTTAAAAGGCAATTTGCAATTTAAAAATGTGAATTTGGTGTATTCAGATGGACACCATGCCATTCATGATTTCAATCTAGATGTCAAAGCAGGCGAGACAGTGGCTTTGGTCGGTCGTTCAGGTGCGGGTAAAACCTCATTGGTCAATCTGTTGGTACGTTTTCAGGAAGTATCTTCAGGGCAAATTTTGTTTGATCAGCATGATATTCGTGACATTGAGCTGAATAGCCTGCGTTCACAAATTGCTATGGTCAATCAGCAAGTGGTATTGTTTAACCGTACGGTGCGTGAAAATATTGCCTATGGTCAGCTTGAAGGTGCGAGTGATGAAGCAGTGATTGCTGCAGCCAAAGCGGCTTATGCACATGACTTTATCATGGCTTTACCGCAAGGCTACGACACAGCATTAGGTGCGCAAGGTTTGAATTTGTCGGGTGGTCAGCGACAGCGTATTGCCATTGCACGTGCAATCTTGAAAAATGCACCGATTTTAATTTTAGATGAAGCCACCAGTGCTTTAGACAATGAATCTGAATACTTTATTCAACGTGCATTTGATGCGGCTATGCAAGACCGTACCACCATTGTCATTGCACACCGTTTATCTACCATCGAAAATGCTGACCGTATTGTAGTGATGGATCAGGGACGTATTTTAGAACAAGGTACTCATCAGGAACTCATGGCGCAAAAAGGCGCGTACTTTCAGTTGCATCAGCGTAACTTCGAGGAACATTAATTCATGTCTTTGGCACAATTTATTCAGGACGCTTGGCAGCAACAGGCCAAATGGCTGGTTGTGCTTAGGCCCTTGTCTTTATTGTACCGTGGCGTGAGTTTGCTCAATCAAAACTTATATCGTTCAGGTATTAAAACCGCTTATACCGCGCCCGTACCTGTGATGGTGATTGGCAATATTACTGTGGGTGGCAGCGGCAAAACCCCTTTGCTGATTCACTTGGTCAAATATCTACAAAGTTTAGATGTTCGTGTTGGCGTGATTAGCCGTGGTTATGGCGGAAAAGGCCCATTTCCAGCCTATGTCAGCATTGACGCTAATGTTGACGTAGTGGGCGATGAACCGACTTTGATTGTGCAATCTACAGGCGTACCGATGGCTGTGGGGCCAAATCGTCAAAAAAGTATTGAATTGTTACTTGCACAGCATGAATTGGATTTGATTATTAGTGATGATGGTTTGCAGCATTTGGCTTTAAACCGTCAATTGGAATGGATTGTTTTAGATAATAATCGTGGTTTGGGTAACGAGAAAATATTGCCCGAAGGTTATTTGCGTGAACCAAAATCTCGATTAGAGCATGCCACGGTGATTGAACATGCAGCGCAACCGAGTTCTGAATTAAATATGCATTTGGCCGTTGCAGCGCCATACTTATTGCATCCCGCACAAGAATTAATTTTTGATCCGACCCAAAATTTTTATGCTGTCGTGGGCATTGGCTTTCCTGAGCGGTTTTATAAAACTTTAGAGTCGATGGGTGTGACCCAATTTCAATGTCATGAGTTTCCAGACCATCATGACTATGAAATTACCGATTTGCAGTTTGAAGATTCGCAACCGATTATTACCACAGAAAAAGATGCAGTAAAGTTATTGCCTCTGTTAAAACAATATCCAGATTTTCAGCGTGAAATTTGGGTTGTACCTGTAGATGCAGTATTGTCATCGGCCTGCTATGTCACCTTACATCAACAATTGAAACAATTGGGTTTAAACCTGCCTGAAAGACCATGATAAGGAAAATTATGAAGCACATTGTTATCCCTGCACGTTATGCTAGTTCACGCCTGCCAGGCAAACCTTTACTGGAAATTCATGGTCGTGCCATGATTTTACGTGTGGTTGATCAGGCAAAAAAAGTGGCAGGTTTTGATGACTTGTGTGTGGCGACCGATGATGCTCGTATTGCAGAATTATGCCGTGCCGAAGGTGTAGATGTAGTGCTGACTTCGGCAGACCATCCATCAGGTACAGATCGTTTAAGTGAAGTGGCGCGCATTAAAGGTTGGGATAAAAACGATATTATCGTCAATGTGCAGGGCGATGAGCCACTTTTGCCTGCGCAATTGGTGCAACAAGTGGCGCAGTTGTTAGAAGCTCAACCTGAATGCTCGATGTCTACGCTATGTGAGCCGATTCAGCAACTAGATGAATTTACTCGCGACAGCATTGTTAAAGTGGTCATGTCTAAACACAATCAGGCTTTGTATTTTAGCCGTGCCACGATTCCTTATGACCGCGATGGTGCGAAAGCAGCGACACCACAATTGCATGCACATGCGTATCGCCATTTAGGTTTGTATGCGTACCGTGTGGAATTGCTGCAAGAATATGTGACTTGGGAAATGGGAACATTGGAAAAGCTGGAAAGCCTAGAGCAATTGCGTGTCTTGGAAAATGGACATCGTATTGCCATTGCAGTTGCAGAAGCCAATTTACCACCGGGTGTAGATACCCAAGCAGACTTAGACCGTTTAAATGCAATGGATATTGCCCATTTTGAGTAAGTGAATCACCGACCATGCAACGTGATGTAATTGGACAAGTATATCCTTGGCAGCAACAAGTTTGGGAAAACCTGACAGGGCGATTTCCCAAAATGGGGCATGGTTTATTGTTTTTTGGCAAACAGGGTTGTGGTAAAGAAGCCTTTGCACAGCAATTTGTGGCTTGGATTTTATGCCAACAGCGTGATGTGCAGTCACAGCCTTGTGGTGAATGTAGCAGTTGTCAGTGGTTAAAATCAGATACACATCCGAATTATGTCTATATCAGCACCGATGAAGAGAATAAAAAGCAAAACGCGAAAATTAAGATCGAGAAGATCCGTGATTTATTACCTTTTGTCCAGCAAACGGTAGATGGCTGGCGGGTGATTGTGATTGAACCTGCTGAAGCCTTAAATATTGCATCTTCCAATGCGTTGCTGAAAACCCTCGAAGAACCGGGTGATCGCATCGTGATTATTTTGCTGGCAGATCATTATCTTAAATTACCTGCAACCATTCGTAGCCGTTTGCAGCATTTTGCTTTAGACCGTATTGATGCTGCACAGGCTACGGCATATTTGCAGCAGCATTTGCCCGATTTAGATGCGAACAAACAGCAATTGTTGATGAATTTGTCTAATCAAATGCCATTGCAGGCTTTGCAGTTGGCACAGGCAGAATGGCTGGAACAGCGTACAGATTTTCTGAAAGACTGGTATAAACTGGTGACGCAAAAAAATATGCCGATGGCGATCGCAACCAAGTGGAACAAGGCGCTGAGCTTTACTGATTTTAGTCAGATGTTTGAATACTTGTTGTGTGATTTAATTTGTGTCAAGCTAAATCAAAGCATTAAAAATTTGGATTTAAGCACCGCTTTGCAGCATTTGGCTGAACAATATGACTTAGAAAGTCTGTTTGGTTTATATGCAGAATTACAGCAAGCCAAGCCAATGCTTGAGCAAAACGTGCAAAGTAATCTAGTGCTTGATCAATTATGTATTAAGTTGATGAATATTTAAGGGGAACATGATGCAACCACGTATGGGCGGTATTATTCAGGCCAATATTCCTGATGTCGAAACGCTATATTTAAGTTATATGCCATACGTTGTGGGCGGTGGCTTATTTGTACCCTCAAAACAACCTGTAAAAATGGGTGAAGAAATCTTCGTGCTTGCAACTTTGCCTGAACAATCACAAAAAATTCCACTTACAGGAAAAGTCATCTGGATTTCGCAAAAGCAAAACGGCATCAAATTGCAGGGCTTTGGCATTCAACTGAGCGGTGAAAAAGGCGTTTATTACAAATCTGAAGCCGAAAGAATCCTTGCGGGGCTTAAGTCTGACAACCGTAACAGTTACACTATGTAGGTTGTTTGCTTTTAGGAAAAAATCGTGTTTGTAGATACACATTGTCATTTAACGATGTTGGATTTAAGCCCTTATGATGGTGACTTAGATGCAGCAATTGCACAGGCACGCCTAGCGGGTGTGTCTAAAATTATGGGTATCTCTGTCGATTTAGACGATCATATTGCATTGTCAAAAATTGCAGCACGCCATGCCGATGTCGGTTATAGCGTGGGTGTGCATCCTTGTGAAAATGCAGAAAATATGGCGCGTGCCACCACCGAGCAACTGATTGCTTTAGCACAAGCAGACAAAGTCTGGGCTTTGGGCGAAACAGGTTTGGACTATTTTCACAGTACCGATTTTGTCGCAGAGCAAAAAGCCTGCTTTGCGCGGCATATTCATGCGTCACAAGCTGTAAAAAAACCTGTGGTGGTACATACCCGTGCTGCCAAGCAAGATACAGTAGATATTATCCGTGCTGAAAAGTCGACACATGGTGTATTACATTGCTTTACTGAAGACTGGGTAACTGCCAAAGCGGTGTTGGATTGCGGTTATTATGTGTCATTTTCAGGCATTGTTTCCTTCAAAAATGCGCAAGATTTACGTGATGTGGCCAAGCAAGTACCTTTAGACCGTGTCTTAATTGAAACTGATAGTCCATATTTGGCACCTGTGCCATATCGCGGTAAGACAAATGAGCCAAAATACGTTCCGTATGTAGCCAAAGCCCTAAGTGATGTATATGATAAGTCCTTAGAGGAAATGGCTTTCATAACAACACAAAACTTTGAAAACCTGCTCAAAGGACATTAATTTGCATAGTGGAATGATGCAAAAATTTAATGTTCTGGTGATATTAAAAATTTCCATTGATTGAATAGTGAAAAGAGAGTTTATCGGGTGAAGATGGATCGTCAGGCTCAGTTTCGAGCAAGAGAAACGTTAATTTTCCAAGTGGCAGAGCAGTTGCTTTTGGAAAATGGTGAAGCAGGAATGACCCTTGATGCTTTGGCAGCAGAACTGGATTTGGCCAAAGGTACTCTATATAAACACTTTCAAAGTAAAGATGAACTCTATATGTTGCTTATTATTCGTAATGAGCGCATGTTGCTAGAAATGATTAAAGATGCGGAAAAACAGTTTCCTGAACATCTAGCATTTTTTATGCTGCATCACTTACATCATCCTGAACGTACTGTGCTTTTTCATCAAATTGAAGAACGCATTTCTACAACGGGTGTTGGCATTGGCTTGTTGTTTAGTGAACTATATCAGGTTCGTAAAAGCCGATTACGCATCATTATCCGTATGACTGAACAATATTTGGAATCTATTAATAGTCACATGGAAGTGCGTGATTATCTGGCTTCCATTTGGGCACTTACGCATGGTGCGGCAGCCATTTTAAACTCAAGTTTCTATCAGCGTTATTTAGGTTCCCGGGATACTTTACGTGTGGCCTATATCGATCAAGCGTTGGCGATGCCCAAACAAGCACAATCTTTCGAGCAATTGAATTAATACGCTATGAACACACCACTATCTTCGGTTCGCGGTTTTACGCTCATTGAATTGATGGTGGTGATAGTCATTATGGCGATTATGGCATCGCTGGTTTTAATGAATATCGGTGGTGTTGATCAGCGTAAAGCCATGCAGGCGCGGGAAGTGTTTTTATTGGATTTGCGTAAACTGAATCGTGAAGCCAATGATCAAGCGCGTATTTTTGCACTCAATTTGCATCAAGCAACCGATGTTTCAGCTGCGCGTTATGATGTGTTGGAATATCAGCCTTATGCCACAGAACAACAATTAAGCCTGCAAAATAATCAAAAATGGCAAAACTATGGCGAATTTAAAAGCAGAACGTTGCCTGAACAAGTTTCTATCCAAATTTTATCTTTAGAACAAAGCTATCCGAATGCTAACAATAGTGAGTTGCTGCAAGGTAATGCACCCGCACTGATTTGGCTGGGCAATGGTGAAGCCAAACCTGTGCGTATTCAGTTCTATTTAGAACAGCGTCCTGTAGGTGCGGAAATAGAGGTCGATCATTTAGGAAAAATCCATGAAAGCTAAAGGATTTACACTACTTGAAGTTATGGTGGCTTTGGCAATTTTTGCAACAGCAGCTATGGCAATGACCAAAGTGGCGATGCAATATACCCAATCCACCGCCAATGCAATTTTAAGAACCAAAGCACAATTTGTGGCTTTGAATGAAGTGGCATTGATGGAAATGAATCGGCAATGGTTAAGTGGAACAGAGTCAAAGCAAGTGACACAACAGGGCGAAACATGGCAAATTGACAAGTCCACACAACCGACCATTAGCCCGAATGTGCAACGTGTTGATCTTCAAATCAGTTTATATAATCAAGACACGGGGCAAGTTGAAGCAGGAGTGACTTCTTTGGTGTTTTTTAATGCCCGTGAGCAGCAATCATGAGTACAAAGAAAGGCTTCACTTTAGTTGAGTTGCTAGTCGCTATTGCAATTTTTGCAGTGCTGTCTGCTTTGGGTTGGAAAGTATTTGATTATCTCGCCAAAGTCAAAGATCGCAATGCGATGCATGAAGCCAATTTAGAGCAGTTGCAAGAAAGCTATCAACAAATATTACGTGACACGATGCAGGCTGTTCCATTAACGGCCAATGTCAAAGGGCAGCAACAACCTGCTTTGGTTTTACAAAATGGACGTTTTAATTTCAGTAAAACTGGTGTGACCGATCCCTTGCAGCAGGGTATTTCACCCCATGAGCGCGTAGAATATCAATATCGTGCCGATGAAAAAAAATTGTATCGTTTAAAATATCGTAATTTGCATCAAACGGGCAATGATCAGCCCGAGTCGAGCGTGATGTTGGATGAAGTCGAAGCCTTTGAGATTATGGTATTGAATCCAAATGAATTAAGTAGTTGGCCTGAAAGTAGTGTCGATTCGCAACAAACTGAACAATTAAGACTGCTTCCGAAAGGAATAAAAATAAATTTAACCGTGCGTGACGTGCAATATGAATGGATATTTAGCTTATTGCAGACTGATTTTTTAAAGAAGAAAGACAATTAAAGGCACAATGGCAATGTATTCGAAATCGACTCAGCGCTTAGGTAGCATCATCAAATCACAACAAGGCATCGCCTTGATTACGATTTTGATGTTGGTTGCTTTAGCCACGATTTTGGCAGCGACCATTGCCAAGCGGCAAATGTACACCAGTGAAAATACCGCGTATTTGATGCGTCAAAATCAGGCATTGTTATATGCCAAAAGTGCCGAAGTATTTTTTGCAGAATTACTGCAAGATGATGCTGAAAATGCTGGTCAAGTTGATCATTTACAAGAGAACTGGGCAAAACCGATGCCGCCATTTCCAGTCGAAGATGGTTATGTATCGGGCGTATTGCAAGATGAGTCGGGGAAATTTAATTTAAATAGTTTGCTGACAACCGAAGATCAAGTGAACGAAAAAGCAAAAAAATATTTTGAAAAGCTGTTGCAGCGTGTTGGGCTACCTGCGCAATTAAGTGAAGCCGTGATTGACTGGCAAGATGCAGATGATGAGCCGAGTGGTGCAATGGGTGCAGAGTCGAGTTATTACCAAGGTTTAGCAATTCCTTATTTACCGCCCAATAGCTTATTTCACAGCGCAGAAGAATTAAAACAAGTCCGTGGTTTTGAAGGTACGAAGTATCAGCAAATTGCGCCTTATGTGAGTGCCTTGCCAAAACGGGATACCACTATCAATATTAATACCGCACCTGCTTTGGTTTTGGCGAGCTTAGATGAAAAACTGGATGTGGTTGTAGTGCAAAATCTACTTGATCGTCGTAATGCCAATTTGGAACACTTTAGCAATGTAAACGCTTTGTGGGAGTTAGATGGCTTTCAAGCTGTCGATAGCGCGATACGCAATGAATTTACAAGTTTATTGGGTGTGCAATCCCATTATTTTAAAGCCAAAATTGAAGTGGTATTGGGCGAGCGCAAACGTCAATTTAGCAGTGATTTGGTGCGTAGCGAAAAATCTGTCAATGTCAGTGGGCGAAGTTTGGCGCCATTTTAAGTATTAGCATTAACCTTGACTTAGTTGCTGTTATTCGGATGCAAATGCATTGCATATCTGTACTGAAACTGATCATTACGATTTTTGTCTGGCAATCTGCGGGCTAAAATTGGCTTATTGTTCACGTTTTGCATTATAATTAAAAAGAATATCCCCCAAATATTTTGATGACGTTAAGACCCATGTTAATTCGAAAGTTATTTAAGTTTGAAAATGCGCATATTGTGCGTAATTGCACTTCAGACCGCTGTAAGCGCTCGATTCATGGTCATAGCTATAAAGTAGAATTATTACTGAAAGCTTCAAAACTTGATCATGGACAAATGGTGTATGACTTTGGTTTGCTTAAAGGTGTAATCAAAGAATTATTTGATGCCTTCGATCATGCCATTTGTTTTTGGGAGCAGGATGACCCTGCATATATTCAAGCCTGCAAAACGTTCAGCGCACGTTGGGTATCTTTACCAGTATCGCCATCAGCAGAGCAGTTTTCACGTATTTTCTTTTATTTGGCACAACAAGTTTTGGCATCAACCATCACACAAAATGGGGAAGGTGATGTAGAGGTCTATTCTGTGATTGTACATGAAACTGATACAGGCTATGCACAAAGCTTTTTGGAAGATATTGAAAATGCGCAGATGGGATTGCTAAGTCTGGATCAAATTCATTTCTCTGAGCAAGTACAGACAGAATGGTCAGACCCACAAATGTATGAAAAATTAAAACAGGGGATGACATTCCAAAACCCGAATGTCGAGTTACAAGTTAAACTTTAAATCACATCATTAGACATCAACAAGGATTGATAGCGGTATGTCTTTTACTGAGCAGCAATATGCGAGCTTAAATAAAGTTCAGTTAGATGAGAGTTGGAAATACAATCTAGCTGAATTTTTATTGAGTCCACAAATGGATGCGCTACGCGATTTTTTGTTGCAGGAAAAACAACAGAATAAGGTGATTTATCCACCAAGTTCACTGATATTTAATGCTTTAAATACCACGCCTTTAAATCAGGTGAAAGTCGTGATTATTGGGCAAGACCCTTATCATGGACCTAATCAGGCACATGGACTTAGTTTTTCTGTACAAAGAGGGGTTGCATTGCCACCATCTTTGCGTAATATTTTCCATGAGTTACATACAGATTTAGGTGTGCCTATTCCAAGACACGGTGATTTAACGCATTGGGCAGAGCAAGGGGTATTGCTGCTCAACAGCGTGTTAACGGTAGAAGCAGGACAACCAACCTCGCACCAAAAGCAGGGTTGGGAAGATTTTACAGATCATGTGATTGATGTGTTAAATCAACAACGTGAGCATATTGTGTTTATTTTGTGGGGCGCGTATGCACAACGTAAAGGACAACGTATAGATCCAAATAAACATCTGATTTTGAAGGCAGCGCATCCATCCCCATTGGCAGCAAACCGCGGTGGTTTTTTTGGATGTAAAGTATTTTCAAAATCAAATAATTATCTTAAACAAAATGGCATTGAGCCTATAGACTGGCAGCTGGACGCATGACACATTCTCCCATTTCTAAAGAATATCATCCGGATTTAATTGTCGAAGAAGCAAATAACGGTTGGCGCATTGTACGTTTGAATCGCCCAAAATCTTTGCATGCTTTAGATGAATCTATTGTTTCTGCATTATTGGCAGTATTTGAAGACTTTCATACCGATGATAGCGTAAAAGCAATTTGGCTAGATTCGACCACACCAAAAGCATTTTGTGCAGGCGGTGATGTGCGTAAATTACGTCAGCTTGTCATTAATGATGAGGTTGCAACTGCCAATAAATTCTTTGAGCAAGAATATGCGTTGGACTTGTTGCTACATAACTATGCCAAGCCTGTTTTAGTGTGGGGTGAAGGTTATGTCATGGGTGGTGGCTTAGGTCTATTTATGGCTGCACCATTCCGTTTGGTGACACCGTATTCACGTTTAGCTATGCCAGAAATTAACATTGGTTTATACCCAGATGTAGGGGCAACTCGTTTCTTGGCTGACCGTGGTGCGATTGGCTTGTTCACAGGTTTAACGGGTTCAATTATGACTGCTGCAGGTGCGTATGGTATTGGTTGGGCAACCCATATTTGTGATGCACAACGCGCTTCTGTATTAGAAAAAGTCATTAATATTGACTGGAATCATTACCCTGCAGGTGACTTCCGTGCCATTGATGATACCTTGAACAGCATGCACCGTCCTGTAGGGCCTGGGCCGCTACAGAATTCTTTGGATGTGATTCAAAGCGTGTGCCGTGGTGTGAGTTTTGAAAGTGATTATGAATCCATCATTGGTCTAAGCGATGCACGTAGCGATTGGTTACGTCAAGCCAGTGAAAACTTGCAAAAAGGTTCACCAACCACAGCAGCTTTAACGTGGTTACTATGGCAATGGGGTAAGAAGGTTCACGCTTGGAATGAAGTGTTTGAACTGGAAACGCAAATTTCAGACTGGAAAATTCGCCACGCAGATTTTGTCGAAGGTGTGCGCGCACGTTTGGTCGATAAAGACCTTGCACCAGCTTGGCAGCAAAATGGGCCAGTGCAGCTCAAAACCATTTTTGCAGACAATCCACCTGTGACGAGCATTGAAAGCTGGAATGAGTTATTGAAACAATACGAGATTATTTAATTCGTATTGATTTTTACTCATATTTAAATGTCAGAACAGAACTATAGTGATGAAGACTGGATGCAGCTTGCCTATGCGCAGGCTGCTTTGGCTGCAGCACAGGGGGAAATTCCTGTGGGGGCTGTCATCGTTAGTCAAAATCAAGTGATTGGCGCGGGTTATAACGCGCCTATTTCCTTACACGACGCAACCGCACATGCCGAAATTGTGGCAATCCGTGCAGCATGTGATCATATTCAAAATTATCGTTTACCTGAAGATGCCACGCTTTATGTCACACTGGAGCCTTGTACCATGTGTGTGGGTGCGCTCATTCATGCGCGAATCAAACGTGTGGTATTTGGAGCAACTGAACCCAAAGCCGGCTCATTGATCAGTGCTAGAAAGCTTTTAGAGTCAGGCTATTACAATCATATTTTTGAGTATCAATCAGGTTGTTTAGAGCAGCAATGTTCAGCCCAGTTGAGTGATTTTTTTAAGATGCGCCGTGCGCAAAAGAAACAACAAAAGCAGCAATAGTTGATAAATGACCTCCATGATCAAAACCAGTTCTGAGTTTTAGGCTTGATTTGCGTTAAACTAAATCAAACACAACATAGCATTCATCATCAGGGCAAACCATGCACGCTATTCAAATTAAAAAAGAATTTAATGCGCCAGTTGCGCAAGTATTTGAATTACTTTCTAAACATGCAACTTATAATATTGCATTTGCACCAATGCAAGTGGTGCGCATTAAAGACTCTGCTGACCCTGAACGTCCAGATGGTGTAGGTTCGGTGCGTCGTATGGGGATTGGGCCAATTAAACCTTTGCAAGAGCAAATTACCGTGCTTGAACCGAATCAGCGGATTGAATATAAAATCATTAAAAATCCATTGATCAAACATCATTTGGGTACAATTGAATTTCAGCAAGTGGCAGATCACAAAACCTTGGTCACGTATAGCATTGAGCTACAAGCGCGAGTTCCGTTTGTGAGCAAAGCTATTCTTGCGCAGTTGAAAACTGCAATTAAAATTGGTTTATCCAAACTCGCAAAATCTCTCTAATCATTTCGGAAACAGCATGACGGTTCAAATTATTACCATTGATGGCCCTAGCGGTTCAGGTAAAGGCACACTCGCGGCAAAATTGGCAGCACATTATCAGTTTCATTTGCTCGACTCTGGTGCGTTGTATCGTTTGTTGGGTTTGGCGTTACATAAGCAGAATTTGCTAGATCAACTTGATACTGAACTAAGTCAATGCGTTGCCATTGCAACACAGCTCAATATTCAATTTGTGACCCAGCCAGATGGCACACAAGTGTTGCTTGATGGTGAAGATGTCACGCAAACCATACGTACCGAACGTGTGGGGGAATATGCCTCAAAAGTTGCGGCAGTACCTGAATTGCGCACAGCATTACTTGCACGTCAGCATGCCTTTGCCCAAGCACCGGGCTTGGTTGCAGATGGACGCGATATGGCGACCAGTATTTTCCCAAATGCGCAGGCTAAAATTTATTTAACTGCTTCGGCAGAGTCACGTGCACAAAGACGTGTAAAACAGTTGCAGGGTATGGGGCTGGATGCTAAAATAAGCGACATTTTAGCGAATATACAGGCTCGCGACAAACGAGACATGGAGCGCACAGTTGCTCCGCTCAAGCCCGCAGAAGATGCTTACATCATTGATAGTTCTGAGTTGAACATTGATGAAGTGTTTGCATTAATGACGGCTTATGTCGATCAGAAGCTTGCTATTTGCCGCGCTTAACCGCGTGAAATAAACCTATTCAGCGAACGCATAGCTTGATCAGTTCTATACGGACTATGTAGACGCTTAACTAAACCGGCCTTGTCTGATCCAAGACCGCTGACTTTATCAGGTATATCATGACCGAATCTTTTGCAGCCCTCTTTGAAGAAAGCGAATTAAACCTCAACGTTGAAAAGGGTGCTGTCATCCAAGGCGTTGTAGTAAGCATCGACTCTGACTGGGTAACAGTTGATACTGGCCTTAAATCAGAAGGCGTTGTTGACCGCGCTGAATTCTTAAACGAACAACGCGAACTTGAAGTTCAAGTTGGTGACACCGTTGATGTTGTTGTTGAAGCACTTGACAACGGTATGGGCCAAACTGTTTTATCACGTGAAAAAGCGAAACGTGCTGAAACTTGGACTAAACTTGAAAAAATCTTTGAAGACGGCGAAATCGTTACTGGTGTTATCTCTGGTAAAGTTAAAGGCGGTTTCACTGTAGACATCGGTCCAGTTCGTGCGTTCTTACCAGGTTCTTTGGTAGACACTCGTCCTATCCGTGACACAACTCACCTTGAAGGTAAAGAGTTAGAGTTCAAAGTTATCAAACTTGATGCTAAACGTAACAACGTTGTTGTATCTCGTCGTGCAGTTATGGAAGCTGAATCTTCAGCTGACCGTGAAGCGCTTCTTGCTCAGCTTGAAGAAGGTCAAACTGTTACTGGTACGATTAAGAACCTTACTGACTACGGTGCATTCGTTGACCTTGGCGGTATTGACGGTCTTCTTCACATCACTGACATGGCTTGGAAACGTATCAAGCATCCATCAGAAGTGGTTGAAGTGGGTCAAGAAGTTACTGTTAAAGTACTTAAATTTGACAAAGAGCGTAACCGCGTATCTTTAGGTCTTAAGCAATTAGGCGAAGATCCATGGTTAGCGATCATGAGCCGTTATCCTAAAGGTTCTATCGTTAAAGCTCGCGTAACAAACTTAACTGACTACGGCTGTTTCGCAGAAATCGCTGAAGGCGTTGAAGGTTTAGTACACGTTTCAGAAATGGACCACACTAACAAAAACATTCACCCATCTAAAGTTGTTCAGATTGGTGACGAAGTTGACGTTATGGTTCTTGAAGTGGACGAAGAGCGTCGTCGTATTTCTCTTGGTATCAAACAAACTCGTGCTAACCCATGGGAAGAGTTTGCTAAGAACCACGACAAAGGTGAAAAAGTTTCAGGTACAATCAAGTCAATCACTGACTTCGGTATCTTCATCGGTTTACCAGGCGGTATCGATGGCCTAGTTCACTTGTCTGACATTTCTTGGAACGAGCAAGGCGAAGAAGCTATTCGTCGTTACAAGAAAGGTGACACTGTTGAAGCGGTTATCCTTTCTGTAGACGCTGAAGGCAACCGTATCAGCCTTGGTATCAAGCAATTGAACAGCGATCCATTCAACGATTTCTTAGCTGCTAACGAACGTGGTGCTTTGGTTAAAGGTACTGTAACTGCTGTTGATGCTCGTGGCGCAACTGTTAAGTTAGCTGACGAAGTTGAAGCAACACTTAAAGCATCTGAAATCAACCGTGATCGCGTTGAAGATGCAACTAAGTTCTTGGAAGTTGGTCAAGAAGTTGAAGCGAAAATCATCAACGTAGACCGTAAATCTCGCTCTATCAACTTGTCTATCAAAGCGAAAGACGAAGCTGAAGAGAAAGAAGCTGTTGCTAACTTGAAAACTGCAACTAGCGGTCAAGACAATGGTCCTAAGACAATTGGTGACTTGATCAAAGCTCAAATGGGCAACTAAGTTGCGGGTAAACTGTATGGTTAATGTAAATTAGCACATACTTTTTACACAAATACTGTAAACGGTAGCGTAGTATTCAATTATTACGCTACCGTTTTGTATTTAAACAGGTTATTATCAGTTTAGGTAAAAGTAGCTTGATAATTAAAGAGGTCGCAGATGACTACTGAAGCACTTAATAAGTCTGACTTGATAGAACGAATTGCTTTGAAAAATCCACATTTGGCTGAGCCATTGGTGGAAGAAGCTGTGAAGATCATGATTGATCAAATGATTGCATCACTATCGGCAGATAACCGAATTGAAATTCGTGGATTCGGTAGTTTTGCATTGCATCACCGTGAACCACGTGTAGGTCGTAACCCAAAAACAGGTAAGTCTGTAGAAGTTGCGGCTAAAGCTGTACCGCACTTTAAACCGGGTAAAGCACTACGTGATGCAGTAAACGAGTCTGTAAATAAATAAAATTCCTAGGGGTGTTTATGCGTTACGTTCTAGTCGCTATTTTAGTTATTCTATTTGGATATTCTCTGGCATTGGTTTTGCAAAACGGCACTGAACTTTCAGTTGACCTGTTATTTACTCAAGTGCCTGCAATGCGTTTGGGTCTATTGCTACTGATTACATTGGCACTTGGTTTGGTGCTAGGGTTATTGTTGGGCGTGCAGGTTTTCCGTGTATTCCAAAATAGTTGGGAAATTAAGCGACTACGTAAAGATATTGAATACCTACGCAAAGAGCAAATTCATGCAGCTCAACTGGCTGCTGCTGAAGCTGCTGCGCATACTCGTCATGAAAAAACGGTATTAGATGTGCATACTGAAGATCGTTCTTCTAATGCACTTTAATTTGCTCTGTTGAGCGAATTGATCATCAACACCTCAAGGTTATCTTGGGGTGTTTTTTATGTGTGTCTTTGACGAATGGCTGATTATCGCTGCGATGGGGGATAAGCTGTCTTTTTGACTATCTGCTTGGCACGAATCACTTTATAATAGCGACTCTTTGTCAAATCCATAGGTAATTCTCTTGAGTATCATTGTTGCCCTCGATGCTAAAAGCCAATATGACGCCTTAACCATTGCAGAACAATTAGACCCTGCATTATGTCGAGTAAAAGTTGGTAAAGAGTTATTTACCCATGAAGGTCCTGCAGTCGTGAAAGCCTTGCATGACAAAGGTTTTGAGGTTTTTCTAGATTTGAAATTTCACGATATTCCAAATACAACGGCTCAGGCTGTATGTGCTGCAGCAGATTTAGGCGTATGGATGGTCAACGTGCATGCCTCAGGTGGTCGTAAAATGATGGAAACCTGTGTGGAGCGTTTAAAAGCAGGGAATTATCAGACTCAACTGATTGCAGTGACTGTACTAACCTCTATGGGGCGTGAAGATTTAAAAGATTTAGGTTTAGATATTGAGCCTTTTGAGCAAGTTCAGCGTTTAGCTAAACTCACTCAAGAAAGTGGTTTAGATGGTGTGGTGTGTTCTGCGCAAGAAGCCAAAATGTTGCGTGAAATCTTAGGGCAGGATTTTGCCTTAGTAACTCCAGGGATTCGTCCTGAAGGCTCAAATGCCGATGATCAAAAACGTATTGTGACTCCCAAACAAGCTATGCTGGATGGTTCTACGCATTTGGTGATTGGTCGTCCAATTACAAAATCTGAAAATCCACGTCAGACTTTGAAAGATATTTTAGCGACGCTTTAATTTTACTATCGCTGACTCTCTAAAAGGGAGATAAGCCCTCTCTCTAACTCTCGCCTAAATAGAGCGCAAACCCTCTCTCCAACTCTCTCCCAGAGGGAGAGAGGACAATTGTTGATTCTTTTTAAATAGCAGCCAATACACTTACAGCAATGGGTGCAAGGATTGACAATACAAATCCACTGACCATGGCATGTGGAATAAAATCGTTGCCACAGGCTTGTTTTACCATGGGCAAAGTGACGTCCATGGCAGTTGCGCCTGCGGCAGAAATTGCAGCACGTGGATAACGCCATCCCAAAATATACATCAGCAATATCGCAAAAATCTCTCTGAATAAATCATTCATTAACGCAATACTACCCAATTCGGCATTGCGAAGTTCCGACACCACAATCCCGCTCATGGAATAAAATCCATAACCTTGTGAGAGCATAAGCAAATCTTGTAGAGCGATGGGGAGCCAAAGTGCGCAAAGTAGTACCCCTGCAACTGAACCGAAAATACAGCCTACGGGCACCATTAAAATTTTCCAATTCAGCCAAGAACGATCTAAAGGCGAATAAGCGAGATCGAGTCCAATCATCCACATAAACAGCAACAGTAAATACCAAGTGTTGATCTGAACTTGGAAATCCATAGCACTAAAAAGTAGATGCAGCACGTAGCCTGCCAAAAGTGCAAAAAAGGCATAACTGATGTTGATGCAGGATTGAATCAACAACTGTAATGAAACTTTGCCTTGCGTTGCTTGCAGCCCCAAACCTTTGTAAAGCAAATAACAACACAGAAAAGCACCAATTGATGTAGCAAATGCAATCTGTAAAGCTGTAGATAGAATATGCGATGGCTGCTGTAGTGAACCGAGCGTTTGTGAAAATTCCATCGCAATTGCAATTAGCAGGATATAGCTAAAATATGGAAGCAGTTGAAACGCAATTTTTTCGATTATTCGAGGAAGGCGTTTTGCCAGTACAAAGCCTAGACATAAACAGCAGAGTAATTGGAAAATCAGCCAAAGAGATTGCATGAGATCAACAGGTGGGAGATAGATAAAAACCTGTTGATTATGCCAGTTTGCTTTTAAAAGCGGAAATTTATCCACTGGAGCGTAAAACCTCGTGGTTCAGCACGAGGATATAAGCGACTGGAGTAAACCATATGAACGACACGAAATGTCGTTTTAAATACTTGTACTATAGTCACTATTAAGAAAAATACTG
>NZ_JAYFSK010000011.1:0-65307 GCF_041464035.1 Acinetobacter sp. AL9
TAGCTCTGTCACTGATATTCAAACCTGAAATAGCACCATATTTAGCCCACACCTCGCTACGAATACGACCAAGTAAAACAGCTTGTTTCTCAAGCTGTTTGTACTTTTGCACATTCAAGTTTTTACAATGGTGGATGCGTGTTAGTTTCAAAAGTTATTCCTTGATGTTCACTAATTCTTTAACTTTTTCTTTGTATTTTCTTAATCCGTAAAGTCGAGAGGAAAAACAATGAATAATCGCTAACAAGTCTTGTGTTACTTCTTCCGTTGGGGAAAGAGATTCTTGATTCATAATAATAACTTTACAACCATGTCTTTCAGCAAAAGATTCAAACCACTCAAAACCAAAACGCACCAAACGGTCTTTGTGAGCGATGACAAGCATTGAAACTTTACCCATTTCAATATCAAGAAAAAGCTGATTGAATTTCTTTCTTTTATAATTCAAACCACTTCCAACCTCTGACACCCAATCATCAACAGCATAGCCATTTACAGTACAAAAAGTTTCTAAAGCTGACACCTGATTAGCTAAATCGGGCTTTTGAGCAACACTAGATACCCTTGAATAAACAATTACTGATGATTTAGCTTCCGTTGCTTTTATACCGATATATTCAAGGTATTGATCGTGCGTGTAGTATCTGCGATTTTTAGGATTTCGACATGCAACCAAAATACCTTCGGCATCCCATCTTTGTAGAGTTTTAACCGACTTCCCAATCATTTCACCGAATTTAGCAGGAGAATACATTAATCAATCTCCGCTAACTTCTTGAAATCCTCAAGTGTATAGTCTTTAAATATGGATTCATCACAATATATGGCTAGATCATTGTCTTCATCCCATCCACAGATAGGGCATGTATAAGGGGATGATGCGACTCCTAGCTGATTATATTTTAATAAAATATCGTCACAAACCTCATAAAGTTCTGAATCCTCATGATGATCAACAACTTCAAGGAAAATTAGTTCACTAATATTTTCTGCAAATTTTTTGTATTTTTCAGGCACTTCTAGTTGATATGGCTCTACTAAATCATCTAGTTTTTTAGCGCAAGCATCACCAAAAATCTCTAATAATTTTTCCTCATATTCTTGACAGCGCATACCTTGTCCTGAAACGTGAGTACATTCAGAAAAGCCTGTATTTGCATTAATAAAATCAGCATAGGTGGGGCATTTATCGGAGAGTGATTGATTTGTTTTTTCAGGGTACGAAGAACAATCATAGCCTAAATCTACAATATCGGTTTCATAGAAATCATTCTTTGACCACTCACCATAGACCCATGATGCAAATTCCTTAATAAACCCATCTTTATTTTCAGGGGATACAAAATAAGCAAGGTCTTGCTCTACTTTCTTTAAGCTTTCAGTCAAGTATTTCATTGCAAGTTTTTTTAAAATTTAATACCTAAATTGTATATGTTTGACTATATGTGTCAATATAATTATTTTCTATAAATCACTCCTTAAACACAGGACATCTTGACTCTGATGTTCACTATAGGCATGTGAGATTGACTAGATCTTGACCAAAAAAATCAATATCATTGACAAATGACGACAAAAATAAACCGATAACACATGCAACAATTCAAAGAATATACGGGCTCGGTCTATGGTGGCTTAGGGCATTTATTGATGTGCTATTACCAAGCAAAAAAGCTGCCCATTCCAGAAAAATTACATCAGATTCAAAATCTGGAACGTTTTGATTATGCCCTCTGGCGTGACTTGCTCAGCACTTTGGAGCAACAATTACCACAACCTGCTTTGGGTTTGGAAATTGCCAAATACGTGCAGCCCAAACATTTAGGCATCATTGCATATTTAGCCTTGTCCTGTGATCATCTGGGCGAAGCATTACAGCGTTACCACGATTTTCATCGCTTGATTTACGATGGTGGCCCATTGCAGGTCGAAGCACAAAACGATTACTTATCCATTCGTTGGTCAGAATTATCCGTGCACATGACCACACAATTAACCGATGAAATTGCCATTGCCTTGATGATGGAATTTTTGAAGCACTTTATGCAGTTTGAGGATATTTGCCTGCACGAAGTACATTTTCATCATCCTGCACCCAAAAATATTGCACTGTATGAGCAGTATTTTCATTGTAAAGTGCGCTTTTCTCAGCCAATTACCCAAGTGTTGTTGCCTGTTTCCGAACTGGCAAAACCTTTTCATCAGGGCGATCAAACCTTACAGCATTTATTGTTGCAACAGGCGCAAGCCTTACTGGAAAAGCTACCGAATAGCACCCAAACCGATCAGCGTTTACAGCAAGCCATTTTGACGGGGCTGCAAAAAAATATGTATCAAATTGAACATATTGCTCAGCAATTACATATTTCTGTACGTCAGTTGCAACGTCATTTGCAACAGCAAGGCACGACCTACCAAAAACGCATGCAGGAAGTACGCTGTTTATTGGCAGAACAATATTTACAAGACCCACATTTAAGTCTGCAAGAAATTGCGCTATTGCTGGGTTATTCAGAACAAAGTGCCTTTCAGCGTGCGTTTAAACAATGGACGCAGCACACACCACAACAATGGCGGATGCAACGTGCTTCATGATTGCTTCTTTTTACTTTAATTTGTGTTAAATTCATCACAATATCGATCTAAAATGCGATAAATTTAATTGAAGTTTGATTAATTAACTCAAAAAATAAGCACTGGAGAATCAAATTGAATAAGTATTTCGCAGAACTGGCTGGCACATTCTAGCTGGTATTTGGTGGTTGTGGTGGTGCGGTATTGGCTGCAGCTTTTCCTGAATTGGGCATTGGTTTTGTGGGGGTATCCCTCGCGTTCGGTCTGACCGTATTAACCGCGGCCTATGCACTTGGGCACATTTCAGGTGGTCAATTTAACCCTGCAGTCAGTATTGGTTTGTGGGCAGGTGGACGTTTTGAAGCCAAAGAACTCGCACCGTATATTATTTCACAAATTATTGGTGCGACTCTGGCCGCACTGGTGTTGTATCTGATTGTACAGGGTCAGGCAGGTTTTGCAGGCACAGGCGGTTTCGCGACCAACGGTTATGGTGATTTATCTCCAGGAAAATATGCCCTCAGTTCAGTATTATTGATTGAAGTGGTACTCACTGCTGGCTTTTTGATGGTGATTATGGGTGCAACCGCCAAACGTGCACCTGCAGGTTTTGCTCCAATTGCAATTGGTTTGGCACTGACCTTAATCCATCTGATCAGTATTCCTGTAACCAATACTTCCGTGAACCCTGCACGTAGTACAGGTGTGGCGTTCTTTGCTGAAACTGCAGCACTCAGCCAGCTTTGGGCTTTCTGGGTTGCACCGATTGTAGGTGCGGTGATTGGTGCGGTGCTGTATCGCGCTATGGCAAAAGCTGAAGACTGATCTTCAAAACTTTAAATCCACAGCTTTTCAAGATGTCTGGGATTTATCTAAAAACACACAAAACAACAAAGCCCGTTCAAGCGTTTGAGCGGGCTTTTTAATGGCTTAGATGAGCAGATTAAAGTAGATTTAATATCTTGAGATGGCATCCATTATAAAAATGGATTTTCAATTTCACCCGCTTCGGGACGATCTAACTTTTCAGGCAGATTCGGAGTCTGCTCCAAAGTTGCAACAACTTCATTCAAAAAAGCCTGTAGTGCTTTGGCTGCCTGTAAACCCGCCTGATCTTTGCTGATTTGCAAATTGCCATACACATTGATGCAATCTAAATCATTTTCTAAGGTTAAGTCATGAATCGCATGTGATTCAGTCCCATTTTGAAACGGTTTAAACATTGAATTCACCTTAGCATGAAGGATGCAATATCCATCATCTTAACCCAGTTTAAGATTTCAACAACTGTAAAATATATTGCAATAAAGCTTCAATCAATTGCTTCACAATTGCATCTTGGGTATCTGCATCAATGCTAGCACCCGATGCAGGACTACTGCCTGAGCGTTTAAATTCGGTTTGCAAGGCTTGTAATTGCTCAGCAGATACATCTTCTGCGCACTGGCTTTCTGCATCCCAATGTGAGTAGGCAATCGGTGTATTGGCTTTTACAGCATTTGCAGTCAAAGGCAATTTATAGGTATTGCGCTTTTGTTCTTCACTTAATTGTGGGAATAAATTAATGCCCAACTGTTCTTCTAAATAGCAGACACTCACCACTTGCACCTGTAACGAGTCGTTATTGGGCGCGTAATAAGCCCCTATCGCGCCTGTTTTGGGCATATACACAGCTTTATACACCGCAGTCGGCACAATAACGCCCTGCCCAATGGTTTTTAGACGCTTGGCATTAAAACTTGGCCCCGTAATCACATACACATCTTGCTTTTGCTTAGTCACCACCGCTCGGGTGGCTTCTTCAAGTTCACGCCAGACCTGCTGATTATTTTTAGGGGCTTGCGGCACCATATTTGCCAAAGAAAAACTGTCAAACTGGGCTGCCAAGTTGGTCATGTCGGCATTCGGTGCCATGTGTCCACGGTCATAACCCGAACCACGATAATCCAGCAAAGTCGCACGATGCTCGGCTTTGACGCGCGGTTCTTCGTGAAAGTTATCTTCACGTGGAATCCGCTGACTCAAACGCGCTGGTGTTAAGGCTTCTGCCACCCATAACGGGGTTTTGGATACCCCTGAATACATCACATTAAAGTCATTAAAACACAGCGGATAGCTGTCTTTTTGCAGGCTATTTTTCAGTAAATAGGGCGGCGTTTCTCGATAGAACTGGGTTAGGCAAGCACTATTTCCTGAACTCGGCACCAGTGAAGTCCACTGGCTAATTTTTTCTTGACCAAAAGCAATCACAAAACTCCCTGTTGCCACTACACCGAGTAGCACTTTCAAGCTGTTTTGATTGAAAATTTGAGTCCAAATGTTGTTGGAATTGCGCCGTTTTCTTGCCATAACCGTTACTGTGACTTCGCTCTAAATCCGCAGAGTTTGCCCGAGCTTAACAATCCACTCACAGCTTGTATATGAAGCACCTCTTGTTCGTCTAACAATTAAACAAAACCCGCGCCATAACACCACAAAAGCCATACACAGCCTGAGTTTTAAGCACTTTTGACATCAGTCTAGATCAAGTTTGGTAGATTTGATTGCATCCGTTTTAGCGAATCTGCCAAGCTAAATACACCTTAAAGACATCGCTCAGCGACACCCAAGCGCATTGCGCTGCTCTAGCTGGATGTCATTGACGATTTAAATTGGTTTTAACTTTATTTTTGCGATTTTTGATGGAGAAATACATGCGTTTTCATCTTTTTGCTTGTGCTTTGGTTGGTAGCAGTATCAGCATTTCTGCCTTTGCCGAACCACCCATTCAAGCAGGTGATACTTTAGAAAGTTTATCTAAAGTCAAAATAAGCACCACGATTAATGGGCAAGCAGGCTCACTACAAGAATTAATCGCCAATGGTCAGATACGCATTGTACCGAGTACAGATACAAACTTAACAAGTCCAGCAGAAAATATAGCGCAACAGCCTGCAAACCAAATTTCAGCCGAACAAGCCAATCTGGCTCAAGACAATGTACCGATGACGATGCCTGTCGGGACTGAATCCGAACTGCAACACGCAGCGCAGGCAGAGCAAGTGAGCGAACAACACATACAAGCCACCTCTGCGCCATTATTGTCATCTTCAGCCGATTTACCTGTAAATGCTGGCGATGATGTGGATGTCACCGCAGAAGCGCTAAATGCTGCACCACAAAACCCTGCTGCATCTGAACAAGCAGCAGTCAATCTGCCCACGACTGAACGGCTTGAAACCACAGCACCTGCGGCACAGGGCGCAGATGTAAACGATATAGATTTAAGCCATCTACAACCAAGTGATACGGAACAATAAGATCTGTTTAAGACCAATCTTGAGCTAAAAATAAAAAACCAGCACTTTATAATGCTGGTTTTTTAAAATCTATTGAGCAGTTTTTAAATTTCGATTTGACTACCCAATTCCACCACACGGTTGGTTGGAATTTGATAGAAATCACTCACAGGACTGGTATTGCGCTGCATTGAAATAAACAGTTTTTCACGCCACGGTGACATGCCATCGCCCACCGTATGCACAATTCGATCACGCGAAATAAAGAAGCTCATTTGCATCATATCGAATTCAAACTCAAGCTGTTCATAGGCTTGTTTCAAGGCATTTGGAATATTTGGCTGATCTTTAAAACCGTAATACATGGCAATCCGATAAAAACGATCATCCAGTTTTTCGACTTGAATCCGATCTTGCTGCGCCACAAATGGAATATCACGCGTGATGACCGTTACCATAATATTGCGTTCATGTAAGACCTTGTTGTGCTTAATATTATGCAACATGGCATGTGGCACAATGTTAGGCGTACCTGTCAAGAAAATCGCATCGCCAGGGACAAATTTGGTTTCATTGCCCATACTAATACTGTGAATGAATAGGTCTATCGGCAAGGCATCTTTTTCCAAACGATTGAAAACCAATGCACGACCATCTTTCCACGTTATTAAAATGGTATACATGATGGCGCCAATTAAAATTGGCACCCATCCCCCTGACACAATTTTGAGCGAGGTCGAAGCCACAAAAATTAAATCTAGGGTTAAAAATGGCACTGCAAAAAGGGCAACTTTCCACATCGGCCAACGCCAAAAACCATAGGCCAACACTGAAATTAAAATAGTGCCACACAGCATGGTCATGGTCACTGCCACACCATAGGCACTGGCAAGATTGGCACTATTTTCAAACAGTAAAATTAAGATGAGCACCGAAATAAATAAGGCCCAGTTAATGAATGGCAAATAGATTTGACCACGTTCGACATCGGACGTGTGGCGTACCGTCAGGCGAGGCAAATAACGCAATTGAATGGCCTGATTAACCATTGAAAATACCCCTGTAATCACCGCTTGAGAAGCGATCACCGCTGCAGCTGTGGCTAAACCAATCATCGGGTATAAGCCCCATTCAGGCACCAACATATAGAACGGATTTTCAATCGCTGCAGGGTTACGTAGCAATAATGCCCCTTGTCCTGCGTAATTCAATAACAAGCAAGGTAAGACAATCAAAAACCACGCGAGGCGAATAGGCATCCGCCCAAAATGCCCCATATCGGCATAGAGTGCTTCGCCACCCGTCATGGTTAAAATCACCGCACCCATGGTGAGAAATGCAACAAAGGGTTGCTCTACTACAAAGTTAAACGCCCAGTGTGGACTGACCATGGCCAATACAAATGGGGTTTGGATGATACTGAGCAGCCCTGCACCGCCAATGGCTAAAAACCACAGCAAAGTCAGTGGGCCAAAAAATTTGCCCATAGTGCCTGTACCATGACGCTGCACAATGAACAGTCCTGCCAAAATACCAATTGAGAGCGGTACGAGCCATTGATTAAAAATAGGCGTGGCAATACTTAG
Organism: Acinetobacter sp. AL9; assembly: GCF_041464035.1. NCBI lineage: Bacteria > Pseudomonadati > Pseudomonadota > Gammaproteobacteria > Moraxellales > Moraxellaceae > Acinetobacter > Acinetobacter sp. AL9. The sequence continues at coordinate 7,439 of NZ_JAYFSK010000011.1, forward strand.
CCCTTCGATAGCCGACAATACTGAAATAGCGGGGGTGATAATACCATCGCCAAAGAAAAGTGATGCGCCAATAAAGCCAAGTGCGATCAGAAAGATTTTTTTGTCTTCGGCAATGCGGGTGGTGCGCAGGTTCAATGCCAATAATGACATGATCCCGCCTTCGCCATTGTTATCGGCACGCATAATGATAGTGACGTATTTGAAGCTGATGGTGAGCATCATGCACCAGAAAATCAGGGATAAAATTCCCAATACACTGGCTTGAGTAATTGCAAGATGGGCCGTTAAAAAAGTTTGTCGGAAGGCGTACAGGGGGCTGGTTCCGATATCCCCAAATACGACGCCGAGCGCAGCCAAGGTAATGACGGGTAAGGCTGCTTTTTTTGCAGTACTTTGCATAGGTGTCTTCGATTTAGACGGTATTTTTGAGAATCATAGCACTACGCTGAAAGTTTTTCTCTAAATCAAATGTTTCAACTTGGCTTTGTACTATTTTTTGGTTATTATCCACCGCCTATGGTGAAGTGTCCGAGTGGCTGAAGGAGCACGCCTGGAAAGTGTGTATACGTTAATAGCGTATCGAGGGTTCGAATCCCTCTTTCACCGCCAAATTAGTTGTTTACGGTATTATCCCGTAGTTTTAAGGGCTTGAATCTAAAGGGTTTAAGCTTTTTTTATGTCTAATGCAATCTACTTTATCTATTGCAAGCTTGATCTTGTTGGGGGTATAACTAGGGGTATAATAAATTACCCCCAAAATTATACCCCCAATTCTGTGGAATCATTGCAATGCTTACAGATGCTCAAGTCAGAAAAATAAAACCATCGGAAAAGAAAGCCAAATAATTACCTATGATCGAAATCTAGCACATATCACGGCTGGCGGGCTTGGTTATCGTGAATTCTAAAAGTTGAACCCATATAGGGGAAAGCCCCCTACTCACTTAGGTATGATTTATTCAAATCACCATTCATCTATTACTATTAAAACATATTCGTCCTTCTATGTATTTCTTATTAGTGGCGGGTTTTCCCGCTGCGGACAACTTCACACTATTGGATTTATGGGTACAGATACAATCAAAGCCTAAGAATCTGAAAGAAGCATATCGCCTGCATTAGACTGATAGCTATTCAGCTCATGTTGATTTTTACCCATTTTATCGACATGACAACCTGAATATGTTTATGTCATCGACATGACAACTCTCTCATGTCGATTTTTGTCAGTTTTATCGACATGAAAGCCTGAATATGTTTATGCCATACAGCTAAAGGAATAAGACAATATTCCTTTTAGGTTTTAAGCACATCAACAACCTGAACGCTAAATGTCACATCCTAAAGCGAATTAGCTTTTTAAAAAGGTCATAATCAGCCAACCACCCACCCAATAAAAAAACCGCTGCTCAATCTTCCAGATCAACACAGCGGTTTTAAACTCATCTTTTACAGATCAGTCACATCTTACATTTTCTTTTCTTCAATATTTAACGCATTGATTGCCAATACCGCCTGAGTACGATTTTGCACACCCAATTTACGGAAAATTGCGGTCACATGCGCTTTAATCGTCGCTTCAGAAACATCTAATTCATAGGCAATTTGCTTATTCAACAAACCTTCTGCCACCATCATCAATACACGGAATTGCTGTGGTGTTAAAGACTGAATACGTTCAGCCAAAGCTGTTTCATCTGCAGCGCGAGGGTCAAAGTTAACATTCGCAGCCAAGTTTGGCGGCAACCAAATCTCACCTTCTAAAACTTGACGAATTGCTTCACCAATATGGCTCGGATGTGCCGATTTTGGGATATAACCCATCGCCCCATGCGCAATTGAACGTTGAATAATCGATGCTTCTTCGTGAGCGGACACCACAATAATTGGGATAGATGGATATTGCGCACGCACATGCACCAATGCAGAAAAGCCCGATGCCCCTGGTAAATTCAAGTCCAATAAAACAAGATCAGGCTCAGGTCCATTTTCCAAACGTTCGTACAATTCATTAACTGCAGCAGTTTCATGAATTTGAGCTTGCGGTAAGCTATAACGAACCGCCTGAATTAAGGCATGGCGAAACAGCGGATGATCATCAACGATTAATATATTCATAACAGACGTGAGAGATCTTGGGCACAGTTGTTATATTCTAACCATACAAAGACAATTAAGGATATGCAAGACATGACTTTTTTGCATTTATTGTGCAATTAATCACAGAAAAGCGTTTATTTTTTATGTTTTCAGCGCTCAGTCAAAAAGGTTGATCATTTTGTGGATTTTTTAATCAGTTTTATTTTACAACCAAAACGCTCAAAACAAGATGTAATATGAAATAGAAAATATCCCAAGATAAGGGTTTATATCCGTACCGATTCAGACAAACTCAGCAACAAAGCAGGACAAGCGTTTGATATACCCTGGGCATGGTCGCAACAGTCGATATTAAAACGGGTGAAAAAACGGTGTTGGATTATCTGATCAAACCATTCAACAAAGCCAAAGAAGCCTTACGTGAGCGCTAAACAGAAATTCTCTTATACCTGAATTTAATGAATTATCTCATCTCTGATTCTTGCCTTCTCCCAAAACCCAACTGGGCTCAAGTGAAGGCGAGAATGAGGGCGATAATATCCTATGCCCTCTACAGTTTTATTTTTCACAGATTTTGCATTTCATCTTAATTGCCTAAACAATCTACAGCAACGCAGCAAATCCTCCTTTTCACCTCTTTCCAAGCCTGATGACACTGTGTATAACCATAAGTCACGCAATGAAAATGATAAGCATAGGCAAAACAGGTAAAAAACCGTTAGACTATGCATCTCTCTCATTCAATGTCGTTTCAGACAAATAAGAAGGTGAAGGTTGATGCCGCTCAATACTGTCGAAGAGCTTGTAGCAGATATCCGTGCAGGAAAAATGGTCATCCTCATGGATGATGAAGATCGTGAAAATGAAGGTGATTTAGTCATTGCCGCAACCCACGTTCGCCCTGAAGATATCAACTTCATGATCACACACGCGCGTGGTCTTGTTTGCTTAACCTTAAGTCGTGACCGTTGCCAGCAATTAAACCTACCGTTAATGGTTGATGCCAATGGTGCACAACACGGTACGAACTTTACTTTGTCGATTGAAGCTGCTGAAGGCATTACCACGGGTATTTCTGCCGCAGAACGTGCGCATACCATTCAAACCGCTGTCGCTGCACATGCCAAGCCTGCCGATATTGTTCAGCCTGGGCATATTTTCCCACTCATGGCACAGCCAGGTGGTGTATTGCACCGTGCAGGACATACCGAAGCAGGTTGTGATCTTGCCCGTTTGGCAGGTTTAGAGCCTGCATCGGTAATTTGTGAAATCATCAATGAAGACGGCACGATGGCGCGTCGTCCAGATTTAGAAATTTTTGCTGAAAAGCACGGGTTAAAAATTGGTACTATTGCCGATTTAATCCACTATCGCATGACCAATGAACAAACTGTAGAGCGTTTGGATCAGCAAAGCATCGACACCGAATATGGTACTTTTGACTTATATCGCTACCGTGAACTGGGGAACCCAGACATTCACTTGGCATTGGTCAAAGGCGAGCCGAAAGAAGGCGTTACCACAGTACGTGTGCATGGTTTTAATCCAACCCGTGATTTGCTGAAGCTGAAAAAAGCAGATGGTTCGGCAACTTGGAATTTAGACCGTGCTTTAAAAGAAATTGCCAACAGTGAACGTGGTGTTTTGGTCTGGATTGGTCAAGCTCAATTGCAAGACTTGGGCCCTGCCCTAGACAGCCTTAAATCCCCGAAACAAGGCAAAGCCAATGCTGCATTGTCACAGCAATACCAAACCATTGGCGTGGGTGCACAAATTTTACGTGATTTAGGCGTTGAAAAAATGAAGCTACTCAGCTCACCATTACGTTTCAATGCTTTATCAGGCTTTAACTTAGAAGTGGTGGAATATATCACCGCAGATCCAACATCAGAGAAATAATCGAGGTTGCTATGGCAATTCGCCGTATTGAAGGTTTATTACATCTCGCTAGCGAAGGCCGTTATGCGATTTTAGTCGGTCGTTTTAATAGTTTTGTGGTTGAGCATTTGCTTGATGGCGCAATTGACACATTGAAACGTCATGGCGTATCAGAGGATAATATCACCGTTGTTCATGCACCAGGCGCTTGGGAACTTCCTGTTGTGGCTAAAAAATTAGCTGCATCGAATGGTTATGATGCCATTATTGCACTCGGCGCAGTGATTCGCGGTAGCACTCCACACTTTGACTTTGTTGCAGGCGAATGTGCCAAAGGCTTAGGTGTGGTTGGTTTAGATACTGGCTTACCTGTGATTAACGGTGTATTGACTACGGATAGTATTGAACAAGCAATTGAACGCTCTGGAACAAAAGCAGGTAATAAAGGAAGTGAAGCTGCCTTAACTGCAATTGAAATGGTTAACTTGTTAAAGGCTATTTAACGCTATGTCGCAAACACTTCAAGCAACTTATGCAGCAAAACGTAAAGCACGTCGTTTTGCTGTGCAAGGTATTTATGAATGGCAGATGAGCCACAATCCAGTACATGAAATTGAAGCACGTACCCGTGTGGAAAATGCCATGCACAAAGTGGATCTCGGCTATTATCATGAATTGTTGACTCAAGTGGTTGCCAATCATGAAGCATTGGATGCATTACTGGTGCCTGTTCTTGATCGTGACATTCAAGCACTCGATGGTGTTGAACTCGCCACCTTACGTTTAGGTGCTTATGAGTTAGAACAACATCTGGAAATTCCATACCGTGTGGTATTGGATGAAGCGATTGAATTGGCAAAACACTTTGGTGGTGCAGACAGCCACAAATACATCAATGGTGTATTAGACCGTCTTGCCAACAGCTTACGTGCAGCAGAAAAGCAACAAAGCAACTAATTCAAAGTATTGAGTCGATTGTTGTATGGCTGAGTTTTCCATTATTGAGACCTATTTCAACAGACCGCGTCCCGATGCAGTCGATTTAGGTGTCGGTGATGACTCAGCTCTGCTCACCCCTCCGCCGCAACAACAATTGGTCATTTGTGCCGACACTTTAGTCGCTGGACGACATTTCCCCCTCGATACCAACCCACATGCGATTGGTTGGAAATCGGTTGCGGTCAATTTATCTGACATTGCCGCCATGGGTGCCACCCCACACAGTATTTTACTGGCATTGAGCCTACCCCAAATTGATCATGACTGGCTCAAAGGTTTTAGTCAGGGTTTACATGATTGTTGCGATCAATTCGGGGTAAGTTTAATTGGTGGAGATACCACACAAAGCCCGCATCTCACCATTTCCGTTACCGCCTTAGGCTGGATTGAACAAGGACAAGCAATTCCACGTTCAGGCGCACAAGTCGGCGATTATATTTGTGTCAGCGGACAAGTCGGCGATGCCGCTTTTAGTTTAGATCATCTCGATCATCCCTTAAAACAGCGCCTAGACTATCCGACCCCTCGCTGCCAACTCGGGCAACAGCTCAAAGGTCTGGCTTCAAGCATGATTGATGTTTCAGATGGCTTGGCACAAGATTTAGGGCATATTCTCAAAGCCTCTCAGGTCGGTGCTTGTGTTGAACTCAGCCAACTGCCTATAGATACTGCATTAACCGAATTACCACAACAAAAGCAGTGGCAATATGCCTTGGCAGGTGGCGATGACTATGAGTTATGCTTTACAATAAGCCCACAAAATTATCAGCAGCTTTTGCAAAAACCGCTGAATACCCCTATTCATATTATTGGCAAAATTAACAATCAAAACCGCTTAAGCTTTGAACAGAATGGCGTAGATCGTTCACTTCATTTTCATGGATACCAACACTTTGCAAAAACCCGCGATTAATTTCAAAGCCATGTCTTGGACTGACCGACTGATTGTATGCTGTGGTGTTGGCTTCGGTTCAGGTCTACTACCCAAAGCTCCCGGTACCTTTGGTTCGGCCTTTGCCCTACTGTTCATTCCCATTTGGTTCGCGCTTGGTTTCATTCCAAGCCTTTTTGCCATTGCCATCATGTCCCTCGTTGGCATATATATCTGTGGACGTACTGCACAGGTTATGGGCGTACATGATGATGGTCGTATTGTTTGGGATGAATTTGCAGGACAATCGATTACCTTTTTACCCCTGATTTTTATCAATCAAATCAGCTGGGTCTGGGTAATTGTGGGTTTTGCCCTATTCCGACTATTTGATGTGTGGAAACCTTGGCCAATACGTGTGATTGACCGTCGGGTCGAGGGTGGTTTTGGCATCATGCTGGACGATATTATTGCGGGTCTTTGGGCCGCATTATGTATTTATATTTATTTATCTTTTACTTTGGTTTAGCCATCACTAGGATTCAACATGTCTACCACCTTGATTATTCTTGCAGCAGGTAAAGGCACGCGCATGCGTTCAAATTTACCAAAAGTATTACAACCTCTTGCAGGACGCCCACTCTTGGGTCACGTGATTGATACCGCAAAAAAATTACAAGCCGATCATATTATTACCATTTACGGTCACGGCGGTACTTTGGTTCAAAATGCTTTTGCACATGAACAGGTGCAGTGGGTCGAACAAGCGGAACAGCTCGGCACAGGTCACGCAGTCAAAGTGACTTTGCCTGTTTTACCACATGAAGGCGTATCCCTAATTTTATCGGGAGATGTACCTTGCATTACAGAGCAAACTTTACAAAAGCTGCTCGATGTTTCACGTGAAACCCAAATTGGATTGGTGACACTCACCCTTGCCGATGCTACGGGTTATGGTCGTATTGTGCGTGAAAACGGTAAAATTCAAGCAATTGTTGAACATAAAGATGCATCTGAAGCACAGCGTCAAATTCAAGAAATCAACACGGGTATTTACTGCGTCAGCAATGCCAAATTACATGAATGGCTGCCAAAACTGAGCAATAACAATGCGCAGGGTGAATATTACCTGACCGATATTGTGGCGATGGCAATTGCCGATGGTTTAGAAGTTGCATCGGTAGAACCTCAACTGGCTTTTGAAGTAGAAGGCGTGAATGACCGTGTGCAATTGGCTGCATTAGAACGCGAGTTCCAGAACTTCCAAGCCAAGCAACTCATGCAACAAGGTGTGCATTTAATTGACCCAACCCGTTTTGATTTACGTGGTAATCTCACTGCAGGTAAAGACGTTCGCATTGATATTAACGTAATTATTGAAGGCGATTGCGAACTGGGTGATGGCGTAGAAATTGGTGCAGGTTGTATCCTCAAAAACACCAAAATTGCTGCGGGCACTAAAGTTCAGCCGTATAGCGTATTTGACCAAGCGGTTGTAGGTGAAGCTGCGCAAATTGGTCCATTCTCACGTTTACGTCCGGGTGCGGTATTGGCCAATGAAGTGCATATTGGCAACTTTGTTGAAGTGAAAAACAGTCAAATTGGTTTAGGCTCCAAAGCCAACCACTTTACCTACTTAGGTGATGCCGAAGTGGGTGCAGGCAGCAATATTGGTGCAGGTACGATTACTTGCAATTATGATGGTGCCAATAAATTTAAAACCATTATTGGTGACCAAGTCTTTATTGGTTCAAATAGTTCATTGGTTGCACCTGTCACCATTGCCAATGGTGCAACGGTAGGCGCAGGATCGACCATTACCCGTGATGTTGCAGAACAGTGTTTAGCTGTGGAACGTTCTAAACAGTTCACTAAAGAAAATTATCAACGTCCACAGAAATTGAAAAAATAAGAGGAAGTTCCTATGTGCGGTATTGTCGGTGGCGTTGCAGAACGTAGTATTACCAATATCCTCATTGAAGGTTTAAAGCGTTTAGAATATCGCGGTTATGATTCCGCAGGTTTGGCATTGATTAGTCAAGGTCAGGTCTTGCGTGAGCGTCGTGTCGGTAAAGTAGCAAATCTTGAGCAAGCAGTACTAGATTCTCAAGTCACAGGTTCACTCGGTATTGCCCATACACGTTGGGCAACACATGGCAAACCGACAGAAAACAATGCACATCCGCATATTTCTGGCAATGTTGCTGTCGTACACAACGGTATTATCGAAAATTATCAAGAACTGAAAGATGAGCTAGAAGCTTTAGGCTATATGTTCAGCTCTCAAACGGATACTGAAGTGGTTGCGCACTTGGTCAACCATGCTCTTAAAACTGCACCGAATTTATTGGTTGCGGTACAGCAAGTCGTGCCTCAACTGAAAGGTGCTTATGCTCTGGGAATTATCCATACCGATTATCCAGATGAATTGATCACGGTACGTGAAGGCTCGCCTTTAGTGATTGGGGTCGGTATTGGCGAAAACTTTATCAGTTCAGACCAATTGGCATTATTGCCAATCACCAACCGTTTTATGTATTTGGAAGAAGGTGATATCGCACGCTTAACTCGCGACAGCATTGAAGTTTTTGTAAACGGTCAAACGGTTGAACGCCCTGTAAAAGAGTTGGATGCAACTGTAAGCAATGCATCGAAGGGTGAATATAAACACTACATGCTCAAAGAAATTTATGAGCAGCCTGAAGCAATTCAACAAACCATTTCACAAGCATTGAATGGCAACGCTTTACGTGAAGATTTCCTGAAAGATGCCGAGCTTGATTTTGCCAAGATTCAACAGGTACAGATTATTGCCTGCGGTACCAGCTACCATGCAGGGATGATTGCAAAATACTGGTTTGAACAGCTGATTAACTTGCCATGTCATGTGGAAATTGCCAGCGAATACCGTTATCGCACCCCAGTCATTGTGAATAACACATTGTATGTGTGCATTTCACAATCTGGTGAAACTGCAGATACTTTAGCTGCTTTACGTGATACGCAAAAACGTGCTGCTGCAAAAGGCTTAAATATTAGCACCATGACCATTTGTAACGTGGCAACTTCATCTATGGTGCGTGAAACCAATCATAGTTTGTTGACGCTTGCAGGTCCTGAAATTGGTGTGGCATCGACCAAAGCCTTTACCACACAATTGGCAGCATTAATGCTGTTAGTGCTCAAAATTGGTCAGGTGAAAAATGCAATTGCAGCGACAGAAACGGCTGAAATTATTGCAGGCTTATGGCACACACCAAAAGTAATTTTAGATACTTTGCAAAATGATACGGCAATTTTACGTTTGTCTGAATTGTTTGTAGAGAAAAATCACTGCTTGTTCTTGGGTCGTGGCACACAATTCCCAATTGCCTTGGAAGGTGCTTTGAAACTGAAAGAAATTTCATATATTCACGCAGAAGGTTATGCTGCGGGTGAATTAAAGCACGGCCCATTGGCATTGGTAGACAATGACATGCCTGTGGTGATTTTAGCACCGCAAGATGACATGCTGGATAAACTGAAATCCAATATGGAAGAAGTACAGGCACGTGGTGGTGAGCTGTTTGTATTTGCAGATGAACACAGCGGCATTCCTGCAGATAAAGAGCGTCAGCATGTGGTTTATGTACCGCAAGTCAGCGCGTTGCTTGCGCCAATTGTGTATAGCATTCCTGTGCAGTTGTTGTCTTATCATGTGGCGGTTTTGCGCGGTACTGATGTCGATCAACCTAGAAACTTGGCGAAAAGTGTAACAGTTGAATAATTTTTTTAACATTATTCAATGATTTAAATTTAATAAAATTATTTTAAATCACCTAAAAATCCGCAGTCGGCTTCATTTTTAGAAGTTCAGTACTGCGGATTTTTTATGTCTGATGCTTTTTATTTTTCGCATAGCTGCAGCGCATTGTAAGTGATATTAATATTTTTGCAGACAATGAAAACTTTTATAAAACAAACAACCTAAGTCATTTAACCGCACTTTTTTCCAAAAATGTTGTTTATTTATTCAGTCAGTACAATGACATGCAAAAAATGATTGACCCTATTTTTGCATCATGTATTATACACCGCATGCGGGAATAGCTCAGTTGGTAGAGCACAACCTTGCCAAGGTTGGGGTCGCGAGTTCGAGTCTCGTTTCCCGCTCCAAATTCAAAAAGCCTCAATCGAAAGATTGAGGCTTTTTTATTGATTTTATATTATGTTATCCCCGATCATACTTTCTTTATTATCTTTTATTTCACAGTTTCGGGCCCCAAATACGACATATTCGTAGGTAGTTGCAAAAAATAAATGCATTAAAATCATTAGATTTCTTTAATCCAATAGAATCTCATCAGCCAATCAAGCATCTCATTATCGACCAACTGGCATAATTTCATAAATCCATTTTTTTGTGTTTTAATGGTGATATCACAATGTAAAACACAATATTATGGATTTAATATTCAAAAAACCTGAAGAAGTTGTTGCTTTATTATGTGAGAGGCTTCGTAAAGAACGTCTTTATCTGGAAATGACTCAGGCAGATGTTGCTGCGCGTGCGGGTATTGGTGTGAATACTGTATCTAATCTAGAAGCTGGTCGAAATGTTTCATTTGAAAATTTAGTACGTGTTGCCATGGTGCTCGGCCGATTAAAAGAATTAGAGGAACTTTTCAAACCACATTTAAATAGTGTAGATGACATGCTCCGCTATGAGAGTAATACGGCTCGCCAACGTATCAAAAGGAAATGAATCCATGCTCAAAAAACTTGATGTTTACTACAATGGATGGGGCGAATATTGGCTTTGGGGCACACTAGTTTCCTCAACTGCAATCACAGGTCGACCATTGATTGCTTTTGAATACAGCGCAGAAGCAATTAGTAAAGGTTTAGAGCTTTCATCTTACCTACTTCCGCTAAAAGGTGACCCATTAAGAAAGAACTTTCCTGCACATCAAATGGGATTACCAGGCCCTATATACGATGCCTTACCCGATGGCTGGGGCATGCTCCTGATGGATCGCTTATTTAAAAAAAATGGACTTAATCCAGCACGAGTTGGGCCTTTAGAACGCCTCACGTATATTAGTACACATGCAATGGGGGCATTATCCTTTGAACCTTCAGCATCCGAGTTAACATTAGCTGAAAATATTCCATTGCTAAGACTCGCTCAAGAAGTTCAGGAAGTTCTCAAAGGAGAAGGTGCCGAATTTTTACAGCATTTATTAATTATGGGCGGGTCTCCACAAGGTGCAAGGCCAAAAGCACTTGTTTATCGTGATCCTGTCACTAATGAATTCTCAACAGTTCACTCACATCAACATGAAGCTTGGCTGATCAAATTTCCCGCTCAGCAAGAGCATCCTGAAGTTTGTGCAATTGAAACTGTTTATGCAGAATGTTTGCGTCATTGTCATATTGACACCCCAGACACCCAATACTTCACTCTTCCGAATGGCCTAACTGCATTTGCCTCAAAAAGATTTGACCGCTGCGATGGCATGCGCATCCCTATGCAAAGTTTAGCTGCCTTTACAGGGGCTGATTTTAAATCACCTGGGAGTTTAGACTACAGCAACTTTCTTCGTGCTACACACTTTTGTACCAATGATATTCGCGAAAAAGCGATTGCATTCAAGCGCGCTGTTTTCAATGTGGTGTTCAATAATCGAGATGATCATTGCAAAAACTTTTCGTTTTTAATGTCTCAAAATGGACAATGGAAACTCGCCCCAGCCTACGACGTTACTTTCTGTGAAGGCCCAGGTGGATATCATCAAATGGATATTATGGGTGAAGCACTGGATATTACTCGGTCTGCCATTGTCAAACTGGGCATTCAGGAAGCAGAGCTTTCTATTCAAGAGGTTGATGAAATGATTAACTCAATTTGCGAAGTTGCCAGCCGATTTACGAAGATTGCTCATGATCTATTACCTGAACAAATTAGATCTGAAACTCTCCAAATGATCCAAAATAGGATTGAGCATAATATTCATTTATTGAATTGAATATAAACCATCCGATTTAATCAAAAGCAATCTGGAAATACATATAAAATTTAATCAATAACAGATCAGTGATAAACCCCGAACCCAAGATGGTATATCCACTGCGGGCTTTGGTCATTATAAACAGACAAAGACAACTTACATCCCTCTTGCACTGCAAGCCCATACTCTAATGTTAGCTCCTTGAGTTGCGCAGGTGATAAACTCAACCAAGCATTATCAGGAGCTGGTTCAATATTAAAAGTGACACTTTTAACAGCTTGCTCATATTTTCCAGTCTGAATATTCAGTTCTACGGAATCTGGAAAATGCTGATAAATAGATAATTCATCATCCTCAACATCAAAGCTATATACTTCCTGATTTTGCATATCTCTTAGACATGTATCTTTATATAACTGTTCCGTTAGCAAAGCTGCATTCACCTGAATATTAGAAAAGAGTTGTTCACCTTCTGAAGCAAAAAAGTCCTGATTAAACTTTTGAATTTGTTCATCATCATATTTTGTAAAGTCGCAGGTATTGGCATTGAATCTAAGTCTGGCATCAACCACCAGTTCATTATTAGACCAAGGCAAAAGTTGCGATAAATCTTGCGATTTATATTGTTTTTTGGTGTCCACATAACCTTCATAACCAGGCCGATTAAATACCGCCTGCTTTTTTGGCTGAGTTCTATCTTTATTTGCACAGTATTTATAGTTAAATTGTGGAATTACAATGTTGGGATGTTGCACAATATTTAAGCGATGTCGATTAACACGCCCTGCTGTCTGAACTATCGACTGCACACTTGAAGCATCAATAATCGCCCAGTCAAAATCATGATCGCGCCCAACTTCTTCTACAGGCGTCGCAATCACAATCAATGGAATATCTATAGCGTTAGAGGTCTGAACGATATTTAATATCTCTTCATCCGTATAAATATGTTCATTTCCCGTTGGGCGTTTTGTGCCATTTTTATGCCGCGTGAGCAAAAAGTCGAGTCGTTTTTCTTTGTGGAATCGTGAAATTAGCCAATCATGAGCATGGTAACAAGCAATCTGTGCATGTGGTAGTCGGCCTGATAAATGCTTTGCTAAATCAATAGCATGTTTGATATTTGCCACACGGATTAAACCAAATGAAAGTTTTTTGTCCTGTTTTTTAAGTGACCATCGATGTTGTTGATGTAGAGCTTCTGTCTGCTCCAAAATCGTCCTTTTCCATTGATCAACAGAAGGATTTTCAATACTGGCTAAACGTGCCAAACGATATGGCTGTTCTGCTTTAACCGTAAGAACGTGCTGCAACTCATCTAAATGCTGTTGATAAACCTGATTAAATACTGATGGTTCATGGCTTTTTTGTACCAGTATTTTAGGCTTCAATTCATTGTCTGCAATCGCTGCAATAAATTTTTGTGGTTCCTTATATAAGGCTGCGCGAAGCTCGACTCCTGATTCAAAAGCGCGGTAAATGCTATCTGCGACTGTTGCTGAAAGCGTTGCAGATGAACAAATGACATGACGACCATACATTGCAGCCAATTGGACTAAACGCAATACAGCGATTAATGATTTAGGTTCATAACCATCAATTTCATCTAAAATCAGGTCACTGCTCATAATTCTGAGCAATGCTTTAACATGATGCCCTTGTCGATGTGGCTCGCCTGCCGCGATTAAATAATCAATCGTGGATACCAATAAAGGCGAGGCTAAAACATTTTGAGCAACTTTATCTACTCCCCTTTTTCCTTTGACTATTTTAGTAAATAGAGGATGCAACCACTGTGGTAAGTCTTGATCCTGTGCATAAGCATCAAATACAGGTTCTGGTAAATTTTCATCTTCATCAGCCACAGACGCATTTGCACGACTTTCATTAAATAACTTTTGGCTGACATGATCACCAATAATCACAGCAATTTCATCATCTGACAGATTCATGGAACTTTTAAGTGCATCACCAGTCTGTAATGTTAATGAACGCAGATTCAGTGCAATGGCAAGGCGTGGATCATTCGGTCTTAATATATCATCCTGGTTTTACCACTCCCCGTTCCTGCAATATTCAGCAATAAGCAAGGAGTATCTGGCATTTTATTGATTTGCTGAACCGTACCGGGTTTGTCGGAGACTTTTTATTTAAGTTAGGCCACTTGACCTAACGGTTTAATCTTATCATAGTACATTGCTTCAAACTCAAAAGGCGATACATAACCCAGTGCACTGTGTACACGCTTTTTATTGAACCAATCTACCCAGTTTAGTGTCGCAAGTTGTACATCCGCTAAACCTTGCCAATCTGCTTTTAGATATTCAATCACCTCTGTTTTGTATAAGCCATTCACCGTTTCAGCCAAAGCATTATCGTATGAATCACCCGTTGTACCGACTGATGCTCGTAAATTTGCTGCTTCTAAACGATTGGTATAGCGAATGGAAAGATATTGCACTCCTCTGTCGGAATGATGAATCACATTCTTTGGCATGCCTCGATCATGCAATGCTTGCTCCAGTGCATCAAGTACCATATCTGTATTCATCCGTGTTGATACTTTCCATCCAACAATTGCTCGCGAGAACACATCAATAATAAAGGCGGTGTAGACCCAGCCAGAATTGGTTTGAATATACGTAAAGTCACTGACCTGAGAAGCATTGCTTCGCAAGGGTCAGGTCGATCAGCACTAAAATTCCATTTCACTAAATCATCTGCTCGTTTTTGATCATCTCGGCTGCGGGTGGTTTGTTTATTCTTCCCACGCCAAACACCTTGTATACCTAGCTTTTGCATCAATCGAGCAACTGTACAGCGCGCAATAATATAGCCTTCACGTTTCAGTTTTTGCCAAACTTTACGTACACCATATCGACCTGAACTTTCCTTCCAAATTCGTTTAATTTGTTCAGCATGATGCTCATCATGTAAATCTCGTTTCGCTCGATGTTCTGGATTTACTGTGAGATCTAGTGTTCGATAATAGGTAGAAGCCGCGATTGGTAAAATCTTACAAATCGCCTCGACTCCGTACAGCTCTTTATTATTATGGATAAAATCCACCATTATTTGTGTGGGCGGTCGAGCTCCGCCTGGGCGAAAAAAGCGGCTGCTTTACGTAGAATTTCGTTAGCACGTTGCAGTTCTTTATTTTCGCGTTCCAGTTGTTTGATACGTTCTTGGTCTGAAAGCTGCTGTACTTTAACTGGATTTTGTTTATCTAAATATTTTTGATACCAAACACGTAGTGTTTCAGGAGTACAACCTATCTTAGGAGCAATTGCTGTGATTGCAGCCCAAGTAGAAGGATAATCTTTTTCGGATTCAATCAATAATTGAACCGCTCTTTCTCTGATTTCAGGGGTATATTTTGGTTTTGTCATTGGAACATTCTCTCAAGAAAGTTGGTCTCCGACAAACCCGGTACGGTTCAACTTTTAGCTTTTTACGATCTTTGCTGTCATGATTCGTTAAAGGAATAAATGGAATTAAACTGCTCTGGATTCGCTCAACATCAATAATAATTTTTTGCTCACCCGCAGTTTCCCGCTCCTGATAATACTTCCGCAAAATAAGTAAAATTAAGGTGTCATATACAGTCAAAGTTCGTTTTCGTATCAGTACAGGAAAATCATCTAAAGGCTGGTTCTCATCTTCCTGTTCATCCTCAATACTTTCGAGATTGATGATATAAGCTACACCTTTCTTGGCATCCAAAACCAACTGGATATAAACCTCTGCCAAATGTCTACGAATTTCCGCTTCATATCGGCACAATAAATCAAAAAGTTTTAAGTTTTCTGCTGCAAGAATAACCCCTTGACGCATGAGATAGACCAATACGCGTCGGGCTGCATGTGGCATAAGCGCATCTGTATCACGATCCTGAGCATGCTCCATCTCTGTTTGATTATCTGCATGTTGTTCCTCTGCCCCAGTTGTAGGAAACGAATCTTCTACAGGCTGATTAGCTTGGATTTCTATATTTTTCTCTGAATTTGAAGATGGTCTGCGTACCATTTCAAAGAAGTTGTCATGCTGTTGTATCTTATTTTCTGATTGCATCTCGATCTCCTTAAAGTGCCAGCTCATCTATATTTTTGGGAAATAAATCTGCACTCAAGTAATACACTGGAATACTGGCCTGCAAATGCACACCTGAACGATCCTTAAGTTCAACTTGCTCGGTATGCTGCATTTGTGGTGCTTTAATGGCTTTTGCTATACGCAAATAAGCAACAAGTTCTTCAAGCCCCGCTTGTAAAGGATGTTCATGTGTTAAGTGGGCAATACTCATCACCCCTTTCTGTGCGAGCGTTTGATATACTTTTTCAGCAACAGCACGAACCCGTACATTGTCTAAGTACTTCAGCATCTGATCACTAGGTTCAGTCTTGTTTTGTTGCTCTTCGACCTCACGTGTATCCATATGTTCTGTGGGACTTTTTAAAGCAAGACTTTCAGGCGAATTCAGCTGGATGGAACCCACGGCTAAATCCACTTGTACTTCTGTTTTTAAATCACACTCCGATTCTAACAATGCCACTGCATTTTTTTCTAATTCCGACAACAACTGATCAATCAAACGGTTTTCCAATGCTGCACCACTTTCAATATAAGCTCTCAAACCTTCTTCTGTACGACGTCGGACTTGGAAAACTCGGCTACTTTCGCGTCCTAATTCACGCATTAACTGACCTAAATATTTACGTTGAGATTCGCTTAATTGTTGTGCAATAGGATGATTCAAAATACTGCGTAACTGCTCTCTAAACTCAGTAGAACGATCTTGATCCTGAAGTAATTGACAAAACCCATCAAAAGCACTGCCTGCATCACTTTGGGCAAGCAACTGCTCTTTTTCCATTAAGCTCAGCAATACTTCTCCACGTGAATAAGCACCACTAATCATATCTAGACGCAACTCTTTATCTCGTAGACGAATCTCATCTTCGACCCGTCTAAAATCGCCTGTAAGAATGGAAGCAAGTTGATAAATTTCTCGTATTCTTTCTTTTTGTTCTGATTCTTCTAATTGTGTAACAACACCCGCCAACAAAGCATCTATTTCATTTTGAATCACTAATTTTTTTTGTTCGAGCAACTCCACTCGTTCTTCAATATTTTCACTCAATGCGACCACAAAATCACGAACCGCATCCTGCACAATTCTTAAATGTGATGCTGTGGTATGGGTTGCTCGCTCATCCAAGCCCTGACAAAAACGTAATACGGTTTCGCTAATATCCGTTTTACTCAGCTTGCCATCTATTTCTCTGAGCCAGCCTGAATGAATCCAATGATTTAAATAATGCGCTGCATTATTTTCTGTCTGCCAAATACCCTGCTCACGACTAGATTTAATCAACTCATCCAAGACATTTCTTGCACGGCCATAAGGGACTTCATTTTGTTCTGCAAATAAGTCAACAATGAACGCTAAAATATGTGGTGCGTTATCTGCTCTTAATAATTTTCAAATTGAGTTTTCATGATATAAACGCCGATACTTGGCCTGTAACCCTAGAATATTCATGCCATTCCACATCATCTGTATGATGGTTATTTATTCTACAGTTATTTTTTAATCACCCAAGCAAATTACCAAGCAAGACGACACGAGTTGTCGCATAAAGTAAGATGATATAAACAATCACCTTACTTCATCGAAAAAAATAAAAAACAAACCTTATCTAACTTCTTTGTGTACAGTGACAGCAACCTTAACCTACCTCTCCCCATACACCGTTGCAATCAAATGCTCCACCACTTGCGGCTCAGCCAAAGTCGAAGTATCTCCTAAACTATCCAATTCATTCGCTGCAATTTTCCGCAAAATACGGCGCATGATTTTACCTGAGCGGGTTTTAGGTAAAGCAGGTGCCCAATGCAGCGCATCAGGCGTTGCCACAGGCCCCAAAATTTTGCGAACCCAATTGACTAATTCTTCACGCAACTCCTCTGACTCAGGTGTACCAACTTGCAAGGTTACAAAGGTGCAAATCCCCTGTCCTTTAATCTCATGGGGCATACCCACCACTGCCGCTTCAGCCACAGCTTCATGTGCCACCAAGGCACTTTCAATTTCTGCGGTACCTAAACGGTGCCCCGAAATATTCAAGACATCATCCACACGCCCTGTAATCCAGTAATAGCCATCTTCATCACGGCGTGCACCATCTCCTGTAAAATACGCACCCGGATAGGTCGAAAAATACGCTTCAATAAAACGTGCAGGGTCGCCCCAAATACCGCGCATTTGCCCTGGCCATGAATCTTTCATAATTAAATTGCCTTCGGTCGCGCCTTCCAGTTCATTACCTTCGGCATCGACAATTGCGGGTTGTACCCCAAATAAAGGGCGCGTCGCCGAACCGGGTTTCAGTGGCGTTGCACCTGGCAATGCTGAAATTAATATGCCCCCTGTTTCGGTTTGCCACCATGTATCTACAATTGGGCAACGTCCTTCACCTACTACGTTGTAATACCAGTTCCATGCTTCAGGATTAATTGGCTCACCGACTGAACCAAGTAAACGCAAGCTGCTGCGGTCACTTTCACGTACAAAACGATCTCCCTCTCGCATCATGGCGCGAATGGCAGTCGGCGCGGTATATAAAATGGTGATGTTGTGTTTATCAACAATATGCCCTGTGCGCGCCCAGCTTGGATAGTTCGGCACCCCTTCAAACATCACGGTAGATGTACCATTCGACAATGGCCCGTATAAGACATAAGAATGCCCTGTAATCCAGCCTACATCTGCGGTACACCAAAACACATCATCCCGTTTCAGGTCAAAGACTTCTCGGAACGTGCTATTCACATAGGTCAAATAACCGCCTGTGGTATGCAAAACACCTTTGGGTTTTCCAGTCGAACCCGAGGTATATAAAATAAATAGTGGATCTTCGGCATTCATCGGCTCAGGTGGGCAGATGTCATTCACCGACATAATTTCCATGTGATACCACAAGTCGCGTTCAGGCAGCATCTCAATCGGATTCCCTGTACGATGCACCACAATCACATTTTGCACACAGTCGGTACCTGCTACGTTTAAGGCAGCATCAACATTGGCTTTTAAATAAATTGGCTTGCCACCACGCATGGTCGAGTCTGCAGTAACAATCAGCTTGGCCTGACAGTCTTCAATTCGGCTAGCCAAAGCATCGGGAGAAAAACCACCAAAAACCACACAATGCACTGCACCAATTCGTGCACAGGCCAGCATGGCAATCGCAGCTTCGGAAACCATTGGCATGTACAGCACCACCCGATCACCTTTTTGCACCCCGTTCTTTTTCAGCACGTTGGCAAAACGACAGGTCTCATCATGCAAAGAAGCAAAAGAAACCACTTTATGCCGAGATGGATGATCTCCTTCCCAAATAATTGCAGGTTTATGCGGATGTTCTTTTAAATGACGGTCTAAGCAATTGGCACTGACATTCAGTTGCCCATCGGCAAACCATTCAATTTTAAAATGCTCGGGGTCAAAGTTGGTATTTTTGACTTGAGTAAAAGGTTTAATCCAATCTAAGCGTTGGGCTTGCTCTGCCCAATAAGTATCAGGGTCATCTATAGATTGTTGATAGCGTTGAAAATATTCTGCCTCAGTGGTGCGGGCAGTCTTTTTAAATTCATCTGGAACAGGATATACGTCTTTCATCTGCTACTTCCTTGATGTTCTTGCATCTCTCACGAGATGTATGCCACGTTATTGATTATTATTTCTGCACATTTACAGTATGAACTTTCTTTTTTATGGCTCACCATTCGGCTTTAGTCGCATAAATTTTATACAAACAAGAGCATGCCAAATCGTTGATCGAATGCCATGTCCTTGCATTCATACTTTTCAGGTTTACATTCCACTGTACTGCGCATTGCATTATTTTTAAAGAAAATATCGTCCAATAATCGCGAGTATTAACATTTTTTTACGCAGCCAATCATCCATGCCAACGACCCTGTCTTACAGATAAAACCACATACAACTAGCATTTTAAGCGCCAAAAAATAGTACGCTCATCACTTCTCTCCAAGTTGTCTAAAATACTCGCAAGTAAGCATTGCTTCATTAACCAAATTGAGTTTTTCAGGCAAAATAGTCACTTCATTTTGAATTCGGAATTATCGTGGCAGAATCCAAACCCTCACTCAGTGAAGTTTCTGAAAACACCAGCCAGCTGTTGCAGGAAGCCACTGAAAAAACCACGCAAACCGTGATCAATCATACGGCCAAGTACAATGACGCCTACTCCACCATCGACAAAATTATGGAAGGATTTTGGGAGCGTGTGCCGTATTTAATGATTGCAGCCGTGGTGCTGATTCTGTTTTGGCTGCTTGCCCGTGTGTTTAAATGGTTTGTCCGCAAGACCCTAAACAATCGTTCCTATACCCGACAAAATTTGGTTTTGGTGCTGAATCGGGTCGGTAGCTCTGCAATTATTTTCTTTGGTTTTCTAATTGCGATGGTGATTGCAATTCCAGGTTTTACCCCAAGCCAACTGATGAGTGCTTTAGGTCTAGGCTCCGTGGCAATTGGTTTTGCTTTTAAAGATATTTTCCAGAATTTATTATCGGGTGTACTGATTTTGATTGGAGAACCATTTAAAATTGGTGATGACATCATCGTGAATAATATGGAAGGTACGGTAGAAGATATTCAGATTCGTGCCACCTTCCTGCGCTCTCCCGATGGGCGTCGAATCGTGATTCCAAATGCTACGGTGTATACCAGTGCCGTAACGGTCAATACGGCTTATACCCGTCGTCGTTGCGAGTTTGTGGTCGGTATTGGTTATGAAGATGACGTGCAAAAAGCCAAAGATATTATTTTGGCCATTTTAGACCGTGACATCAAAATCTTGAGCCAGCCTGCATTTAGCGTCAATGTCACTGCCTTGGCCGATTTTTCGATTAATTTAAATGTGCGTTGGTGGGTAAATACCACCGAAACCACCACCTCAGCATCCATCAGTGAAGTGCAGGAACGAGTGATTGCCGCGTTTGCCGAACATCACATTTCGATTCCTTATCCTGTGCAGGAAGTGAAAGTTTATCGTGGTGATGCAGCAGTCAATGAAGATGATTCAGCCCGCGCTAAACAAACGCCCTAAAACATAAGCAATCACAGTTTCGGTACGAATAATACGGTTGCCCAAATGTCGCGCTTGGCAGCCGTTTTTTTCGAGTAAATCAATTTCGTAGGGAATAAATCCACCTTCTGGGCCAATCACAATACTGCATGGATGTTGAATGGCATGTGGCATAACTTGATCGGTATAAGGATGCGCCACATAAGCAGGACAATCGGCAGAAATCAAACTGGGTAAAACATCTTCCACAAAGGGTTTAAAGCGTTTATAAAGTTGGATCTCTGGTGCAATGGTATCGCCTGCTTGCTCCAAACCCAACGTCACATATTGATCCAACTGCTGTAAAAAAGGCGTTTGCCAATAGCTTTTATCAACCCGATAGCTGTGCAGTAAAATAATTTTATCCACACCTAGCGTCACGCTATCCATAATTAAACGACGTAATACTTTAGGGCGTGGTAAAGCCACAATCAGGGTCACAGGCAGTTTTTTCGGTACAGCTTCTTCATACAGGGCTTTGACTTGAATCCGCTGCTCACTAACGTCCACCACTTCGGTCAAATAACGCTTGCCACCGCGAATCCCGACTTTTAAGCTGTCACCGACTTGTACACCGACATGCGTGTGTAAATGCTGCACTTGGCGCTGGGCGCTAATAGACCACACTTCATTTGTGGTCTGCCGAGGGTCAAGCAAAACGATATTCATATTTAAAGATACTGATTAATCACGTGAATATGCTCAGTTAAAGAGCCACGATTTTTATACATAATCACTTGAGCATTTTGATTCAGCTGTGCACGTAACGCAGGTTCAAACAACAATTGCGTTAACGTATTTACAGCTTGTTCAGCATTTTCGACCACATACACGGCTTCTGCTGCAACAAACTCATCCACAATACTTTGGAAGTTAAAATAATTTTTGCCCAATACCGTGGCGACATTTAAGGCCAAAGGCTCTAAAATATTATGCCCACCGCCAGGTTCATTCAGCGAACCACCGACATAACAGGCCTGACTTAAGGCGTACCACAACCACATTTCACCCATGCTATCGGCTAAATACACTTGTGTTTCAGGTTGAATCGCTTCAGCCAAGCTACGGCGCTGCATATTAAGTTGCAGTTTTTGTACCTGCATAGCCACTTCATCAAAACGCTCTGGATGGCGCGGCACAACAATACATAACAGTTCAGGATGCTGTGCGAAATAAGGTTTCAGTGCAGTCAATAATTGCTGTTCTTCAGGCGCATGGGTACTGGCAAGGGTAATAATTTTGCGATGTACCAATTGCCATGTCTGTTGCAACTGCGCGGCTTGCTCTACAAAATCTTCTGGTGCAGTAATATCAAATTTAATATTACCCACCACTTTTGTACGCTCGGCAGGCATCCCCAATGCAATAAAACGCTGCTGTGTGGCAGGGTCTTGCGCCAAAAGTTGCTGCAATTTTTGCAACATGCCGCGAGTTAATCCTTTAACTTTGGCATAACCTTTGGCCGATTTTTCCGAAAGCCGCGCATTAATCAACAAACACGGGACTTGAAAATGCTGCGCCTGATCAATCAAATTAGGCCACAATTCTGTTTCGACCAGTGCCAATAATTTAGGCTGATATTTCTGATAAAACTCACGAATTAAATGTACCTGATCGGCAGGTAAATACACAGCTTGAAATAAATCTAAATACGGTGCTTTTAAAAATAATGATTTGGCGCGTGCCTGCCCTGTTTTGGTGGTATTGGTGACTAAAACGGGATGTCCCACTTTTAAATAATGTTCAATTAGAGGTTGCGCGGCATTGGTTTCTCCCACCGACACCACATGAAACCAAATGGCATGTAAATTTTTAGCGGGCTGAAATGGGCCAAAACGCTCAAGCAGTTCTTGTTGTAATTGCTCAGGATGTTCGGCACGTTTACGAATACGTGACTGATAAATCGGTTTTAACAGCGCCAAGGCTGCGTTATACCAAAATGGAGTAGCCAAAAGATGCGCCCCAAAGAAAGATTATCGGCAAAATATAACAGAGCCACACGCGCATGTTAATTGCATGTGGCGCTATACTGGCTTTTATTCTACAGCGTGTTGTGTTTCCGCCAAAGTTGGATAATCGATATAGCCTTCTGCAACGGCTGTACCAATCATGTTTTCCAGCTTGAGTTCGTTTAAAGGTACATCTGCCAATAAACGCTCATACAAGTCTGGATTGGCAATATACGCCTTACCAAATGACACCGCATCGGCCTTGCCCGAAGCCAATAATTCCACGGCATCAGCACGACTTAAACGCATGTTCGCGATATATGGCACACCGCCTGAACGTACTTTCATTTCTTGGGAAATGCTGTCTTCGGCTAAATATTCGCGGGTAAAGAAAAAGGCGATTTTACGCTGCCCCAATTGCTGCATGACATAGCCAAAGGTTTCACGTGGATCATCATCTCCCATGTCGTGCTCATCGCCACGTGGTGCTAAATGCACACCGACTCGACCTGCGCCCCAGACTTCAATTAAGGCGTCCATCACTTCTAACAAGAAACGCGCACGATTTTCAACCGAACCACCGTATTCATCGTCACGTTGGTTGGTTTTGCTTTGCAGGAATTGATCAATCAAATAACCATTGGCTGCATGCAACTCTACCCCATCAAATCCTGCTTCTTTGGCACGGATGGCGGCTTGTTTATATTGCTCGGTAATGGTGTGGATTTCTGCAATTTCTAAGGCACGTGGCAACACATATTCACGTTTAGGACGCAACAAACTGACATAACCTGCTTGTTGTACCGCACTTGCCGATACTGGTGTTGCACCATTGAGTAAATCTGGATGTGAAACACGACCTACATGCCACAGTTGCGCCACAATCAAACCACCTTTGGCATGCACGGCATCGGTAACGAGTTTCCAACCCTGCACTTGAGCATCGGTAAACAATCCTGGGGTATTTAAATAACCATTGGCTTCTTCAGAAATTACGGTCGCTTCTGAAAGAATCAAACCTGCACTGGCACGCTGTGCATAATATTCTGCCATCATTGGCGTTGGAACACGGTCATCGCTGGCGCGGCTACGGGTTAAAGGTGCCATCACCACACGGTTTTTTAGATGCAGATCACCCAAAACTAAAGGAGAGTCTAATTCAGCCATTTTTGCCTCTAATCTCACAGTTAAAGTGAGTGTTTTAAATATTCGACATATTGCTGAATGAGTGCTTCATTACGAGAAAAATACGACCATTGTCCATATTTTTCTGCACGAATAAGACCTGCCTGTTGCAGTACCGATAAATGATTTGACATGGTCGATTGCGACACGTTGCCCAAACGCTCAATGTGTCCTGCACATACGCCACGCTTAAAGTCGCCACACTCATCTACCGACAAAAATTGTTCTGGTGCTTTTAACCATTCTAAAATTTGCCGACGGGTAGGATTGGCTAAGGCTTTAAAGATTAAATCGACATCCATCATTCAGACACATATTCGTAAATATAAGCCCAATTCAGCAGCTGCTTTTAATATATCGTATTTTTTCGATATTAATATCGTTTTTTTACGATTTATATAAATTTTTAAGCAACTCAACTGAATTGGGCAGGCTCATTATGATCTTACAGACCCTAACTTATAGACCCTGTTTTAAACTGGCTTCAATAAACTTATCTAAATCACCATCTAAAACTGCACCTGTATTTGAAGTTTCCACGCCTGTACGCAAGTCTTTAATCCGCGAGTCATCCAATACATAAGAACGAATTTGGCTGCCCCAACCAATATCAGACTTCGAGTCTTCTAAAGCTTGAGCCGCCTCATTACGTTTACTCATTTCCAGTTCATACAACTTAGCACGTAACTGTTTCCACGCATGGTCACGGTTGGCGTGTTGCGAACGTTGGTTCTGACAAGCCACCACAATACCTGTAGGTGCGTGGGTTAAACGTACCGCAGAGTCAGTTTTGTTAATGTGCTGACCACCTGCACCTGACGCACGATAAGTATCGGTACGGACATCGGCAGGGTTAATATCAATTTCAATATTGTCATCCACTTCTGGTGAAACGAACACTGCAGAAAATGACGTATGACGACGGTTACCTGAGTCAAATGGCGATTTACGCACTAAACGATGCACACCCGATTCGGTACGCAACCAACCATAGGCATATTCGCCTTCAACGCGAATGGTCGCAGATTTAATCCCTGCCACATCACCATCCGATTCTTCCATCAATTCTGCTTTAAAGCCGTGACGTTCAATCCAGCGCATATACATACGCAACAGCATCGATGCCCAGTCTTGCGCTTCTGTACCACCCGAACCCGCCTGAATTTCGACATAGCATGGGTTTGGATCCATTGGATTACTGAACATACGGCGGAATTCAAGCTTCGCCAGTTCTTCTTCTGCAGAAGTCAATTCAGACTGCACATCCACCAATAAATCTTCATCATCGGCTTCAACGGCTAAATCCAGCATGGCTTGGGCATCTTCTAACTGGGTCGCCAAACCTTCTAGGACATGAATCACGTTTTCAAGCTCGCCCTTTTCTTTGGCCATGGCTTGCGCACGACTTTGATCATTCCAGATTGCAGGATCTTCTAACTCGCGGAGAACCTCTTCTAAACGCTCTTTTTTCAGATCGTAGTCAAAGATACCCCCGTAGTGTTTGACCACGTTCGCTCAAGTCTTTTAATTGGTTTAGATAAGGATTAATTTCCACGTAAATTCTCTCAATTAACAATAAAGCTCAATAGCCAATAATTGTAGCACAGACCTGTTCTGGCATTTCTACCCTGCTGTAAATTCCAGCATAACTTTTCAGCTTTTATAGGTTGAATGCTAAATGTGGTTAAAAATAAAGATCGCTTTAAACTTTTTAAAACGAAAGCCTGATGATATCCAATCTAAAAAAACAGCATGCTCGATTAACACTGATGTTTATCTAAATGGCTGATCTATCTCCCTGATTTTTTGCCTGACACATTCAGCTGAAAACATGCTTAAAAAGTGGTGTATGGTAATTGCTTCAACCCGCCAAAATAAAACAAAGATGAAACAAGTTTGATGATTTAATGATCAACTTTAGTAAAATTCACAAAATACACATAGTTTTAATAAAACAAAACATTTAATTATTTCATTTTTATTTCAATCACTTAAACTCAAAATATTACACAAATTTACGCTTGAAACAATGCGGTAACTTTCCTGTGATTGACGCTGATTTTTTTTCGCCTAGACTGAAAGTTGTAACAAAAAATTTAACTGTTAACCAGATTTCAGAGGGGTACTTTCCATGAAAAAATTAGCAATCGCATCAGCCCTACTTTCAGCTTTGGCTATCACTGGTACTGCGAACGCATACCAAGCTGAAATTGGTGCATCAGCAGCTTATGTCGATCCAGACAACGGTAGTTCAGGCAACGCTTTTGGTGTAGATGGTACTTATTACTTTAACCCTGTACAAACCCGTAATGCGCCTTTGGCTGAAGCGGCTTATCTTGATCGTGCAAGCAATATTGGTGCATATGCAACTTTTGCAGACCGTGATAATATCGACAGCAATACTTACGGTGCTAGTGTAGAAGTATTCGTACCGAATTCTGACTTTTATGTAGGTGCTGGTGTTGCACAACATGAATTTGAAGAAAAAATAGGTGCTGTAAAGTTTAAAGATGATCTTACGACTTATCATGCAGAAGTCGGTTATTTACCAGCACCAGGCTTGCTAATTGCCGCAGGTCTTAAAGGCTATGACGATGACCATGATGATGGCGTAGACCCGACTTTACGTGCCAAATACGTAACGACACTTTCAAATGGTAAAGACATCAACCTTGAAGCAGGTGCTGCTTTTGGTGATCTCGATGAATACAATCTTGCTGCAGACTACTACATTGATAAAACCCTAAGCATTGGTGTCGATTACTACGACAATGATCTTCGCGATAGCAATGAGTTTGGTATCAATGCACGTAAATTCTTTACCCCACAAGTGAGCCTAGAAGGTCGTGTAGGCTTTGGTGAAGCTGGTAATGCTGACTACAACAGTTTTGGTATCGCTGCGAAATATCGCTTCTAAGCTTCGCTTCATTACATACTCAAACAGCACTCTTCTTCGGAAGGGTGCTTTTTTATGCCTCAAAATAAAGCAGTTAGGTAGAAATAGTGCATTGACTGTATGTTTATTTTCCGTACAATCAGCAACAACTGTAACAAAACAGTCATATTTCTACAACAGAGGGAATCTCAATAATGTTTAAAAAACTCGCGCTTGCAACTGCTCTTCTTGCTGGTTTAAGTACTGCTCATGCGTATCAAGCTGAAATTGGTGGATCACTTTTAGTGATTGATCCTGATTATGAAAATGCAGATACTTCTACAGGTTTTGCGCTTGATGGGACTTTTTACTTTAATCCAGTTCAAGTGAAGAACTCACCATTAAATGAAGCTGCGTTTTTAAATCGTGCAAGCAACGTTAATGCTGAGATTAGTTATATTGATTTTGATGTAGCTGAGAGTACTTCTTTTGGTATCGGTGTTGAATATTTTGTTCCAAATACAGACTTCTATGTAAGTGCTAGCATTGGTCAATCAACAATTGAAGAAGATGGTTTTGAGGATTTTGACACAACAAGTTATACAGCTGAGGTAGGTTACCTTCCAGTTTCAGGTTTACTCATTGCAGCGGGTATTGCTGGTTATGATAACGATGATACTGATGATTCTGATGCAACATTACGCGCTAAATATGTTACTCAAGTCGGTGCATACGACATGAACTTTGAAGGTGGCGTTGTTTTTGCTGATGATGAAATGTTCACTCTAGGTACAGATCTATATCTAGACAAAACATTTAGCATTGGCCTCGGTTATACCGATGACGGTGAAGATGATACCTTCCAAATTCGTGCTAAAAAATTCTTCAATCAACAAGTCAGCCTAGAAGGCTCTATTGACTTTGAAGAAAATGCAAATGTCTTCGGTCTTCGTGCTGCTTATCGCTTCTAATCCCTTACATTAAAAGCAAAAAAATCCGCTCAAATTTGAGCGGATTTTTTTATTTGGATTACTGCTCCAAATGCACAATCTGCAACTGCAAACTCACATTGCCATTAAACACATTGCGCTCTAACTCATAAACCAAACGCACATCATCCCGCATCGGGTTAAATTCAAATTTGTCTTTGGCACCAAACGCAATCGCATCAACCACTTGCCCATTGTCCAATGCCAAACGCAATTTTAAATGACTGTCCTTCAACCATCTAAAATCAACCACTTTAAACCGTCCCTCAAACACAGGCTGCGGAAACTTTTGTCCCCACGGTGCTAAATGCTGCAATAAATCTACCGTGTGTAAATCAAAAGCTTCTTGCGGCAATTCACCATCTGTCCATAGCACAGCATGAAATAAATCCGCATCCATTTGCGCAATGATCTGTTCAAAGACCTGTTTAAATTCTGCAAAGTGCGCCTTTTTAATGGTCAAACCTGCCGCAGCCGCATGCCCACCAAAATGACTGACCAAATATGGATATTGCTCTGCGACCAATTCAATGGTGTCACGTATGTGAACCCCTTCAATTGAACGGGCAGAGCCTTTAATATGCTCACCATCTTCATCGGCAGCAAATACAATCGCAGGGCGATGAAACTGTTCCTTTAAGCGTCCTGCAACAATTCCAATTACACCTTGGTGCCAATGTTCTTCAAACATGATCAAGGCATGCGGTAAATCGCTTTGATCTAACTGCAGCTTTTCCAACTCTGCCAGCGCATCCTGTTTAATTTGCCCTTCAACCTGACGGCGTTCCTGATTCAAACTGTTTAACTGACGCGCCAAAGCATAGGCACTTTGCATATCCGCCGACAGTAAACACTCGATTCCAATGTCCATGGTTTCCATGCGCCCTGCAGCATTAATGCGTGGCCCCAAGACAAAACCCAAATCCTGCGCTTTAAGCTGTGCGGGTTCACGTCCTGCCAAATCCAGCAATGCGCTAATCCCAGGACGACATAAATTCTGCTGTATCCGTTTTAAGCCTGCATCCACCAAAATACGGTTGTTATAATCCAGACTAGCGACATCGGCATAGGTGCCCAAGGCCACCAAATCTAAATATTGCGTTAAATTTGCAGCAGATTTACCCTGTTTTTTACGCTGACTGGATAAGTTCGCCAACACATAAAATGCCACGCCCACACCTGCCAAAGCTTTACTTGGAAAATCACAACCCAATTGATTCGGATTCACCACAGCCTCTGCATTTGGAGTGGCTTTTGTAGTGAGGTGGTGATCGGTGATGATGACCTGCATCCCCAAAGCTTGCGCACGCTCCACACCTGCATGACTGGAAATGCCGTTATCTACCGTAATTAATAAATCAGGTGCATAACGCTCAAAAGCCAAATCGGCAATGGCGGGGGTTAAGCCATAACCATATTTAAAACGGTCAGGTACTAAATACTGCACGTGTGCGCCCATTTCGCGCAATGCCAAAATCATGAGTGTGGTACTGGTCGCGCCATCGG
The DNA here is from genome assembly GCF_041464035.1 of Acinetobacter sp. AL9. Classification (NCBI taxonomy): domain Bacteria; kingdom Pseudomonadati; phylum Pseudomonadota; class Gammaproteobacteria; order Moraxellales; family Moraxellaceae; genus Acinetobacter; species Acinetobacter sp. AL9. The sequence continues at coordinate 36,933 of NZ_JAYFSK010000011.1, forward strand.
CATCGTAATCGCCCACAATTACAATTTTTTTCTGCTGATCAATCGCCTGATCCATCAGCTGAATTGCTTCTGGTAGACCTTTCATGCTTGGAGCAAGCAAGTGCTTCAGTTTAAGTTCCAGCTCCTGCTCAGAGGCAACGCCACGGCGCGCTAAAATTTGGGCAACAAATGTAGAGACGCCCTGAAAGTTTTCAGGGCGTGTAAGCAAAGGTCTTTGTTTTATTAAAATTTTTGACATAGTTTCCAGTCATTTAAGGCATCAAGCGTTGTAGTTTCCAGTCACCTTCAATTTTTTCATAAGCTAAGCGGTCATGCAAACGGTTCGGACGGCCTTGCCAAAATTCGTAATAATCAGGCTGCAAGCGGTAGCCACCCCAAAATACGGGTTTTTGCAATTCAGATTGATCACCCACTTGGGCATGCAAGTCTTGGAAACGCGCCTGTAGTTCTTCACGGCTGGCAATCACACCACTTTGCGGAGTGCTAATATGCGCAGCGATTTGGTTGTCACGTGGGCGTTTGTGATAATACGCTGTCGATTCTTGCTCATCAATTTTTTCGACATAACCGCTGACACGAATCTGACGTTCCAGTTCAGGCCAGTAAAATAACAATTCAGCATAAGGATTGGCCGCTAAATCCAACCCTTTTTGACTGTCATAATTGGTATAAAAGTCATAGCCTGCTTCGGTGGCTCCACGCAGCAACACAGTACGCACATGCGGACGACCTTGCGCATTGGCAGTCGCCAATGACATCGCATACGGTTCATGCAACTTGGCTTCTAAGGCATGGTTAAACCAATTCAAAAACTGAATATGCGGATTGGCACTGACCTGTGCTTCTAGCAATTCACCTTTTTGGTAACTTAAACGCAGCTCACTTAAATCTTTAATTAAATCACTCACGATTTACCCCCTTTAGACGGCATGACGACGTACAGCATCGGCTAAATCTTTCGCCATTGCCTTCACTTCAGCCAAATCATCACCTTCCACCATGACACGAATCACAGGTTCAGTGCCCGATTTACGAATCAATAAGCGTCCACGACCTTTCAGCTGTTCCGTAGCACGGTCAAACTCTTCCACCAAGGCAGGAACGGTATACGGATCAAACATATTTGCTAAGCGCACGTTTTCCAGCACATTTGGCAACAGTTTAAAATCTGCCACCAATTCATGTAGGGCTTTATTTTGTTCGACCATCACCGTTAACACTTGCAAGGCAGCAATAATTGCATCACCTGTGGTGCTCTTGTCCAAAGTCAAAATATGCCCCGATGGCTCACCACCAATCACCCAGCCATTTTCTTCCAGACCTTGTAGCACGTAACGGTCACCGACATTGGCACGGAGTAATGGTACTTGGGCTTTTTCTAACGCCAATTCCAGCGCCATATTGCTCATTAACGTCCCAACAATACCTGCAGGTTTTTTCGAGCCTTGTGTGGCAAGAATATATAAAATGTGGTCACCATCAATTTGCTTGCCTTGACTATCCACCAAAATCACACGGTCTGCATCACCATCAAATGCAACACCCAAGTCCGCCTGATGCTCAAGCACTGCTTTTTGCAAACTTTCAGGATGGGTTGAGCCGCAATTTTCGTTGATGTTTAAACCATTTGGCTCATTGTGAATGGCAATCACTTTCGCACCTAATTCACGGAATACCGCAGGGCCAACATTGTAGGCAGCACCATTGGCGCAATCGACCACAATGGTGAGGTCATTTAAATCTAAATGATATGGAAAGGTCGATTTACAAAACTCGATGTAACGCCCATTGGCATCTTTAACACGAACGCTTTTACCCAAGTTGGCCGTATCATCAATTTTTAATTCTTGCTGCAATTCTTGGTTAATTTCTTCTTGCAAGGCATCTGGCAGCTTTTTCCCTTCGCCCGAGAAAAATTTAATCCCGTTATCAAAATACGGATTATGCGATGCTGAAATCACAATGCCTAAACTGGCATGCAAAGCGCGGGTTAAGTGCGCAATAGCGGGCGTCGGCAATGGGCCGAGCAAATGCACATAGACACCTGCGGCATTTAAACCCGCCTGTAATGCTGCTTCTAAAATATAGCCTGAAAGACGTGTATCTTTACCTAATACCACAATAGGTTTATTTTTTTTGGTGTGTTTTTTTAAAACTTTACCTGCTGCAAAACCTAGTTTTAATGCAAAATCAGGTGTAATTGGTAACTCTCCAAACTTCCCTCGAATGCCGTCTGTACCAAAATAACTCATATTGTTCTCACTTCTTAGGGGTGATCTTTATCATCACTTTTTTACTGCGAGTTACTTTACACCAAAAATGAAAAAGCCGTCACATTGATGACGGCTTTTATTTGAAAATGCTACTAAATATCAACCAACGCGATAGTTCATATTAACCAACGCGATAGTTCGGCGCTTCTTTAGTAATCGTCACATCATGCACGTGAGATTCCTGCATACCTGCTGCAGTAATTTTCACGAATTTAGCATTTTGGCGTAGATCTTCAATGGTTGAAGAACCTGTATAACCCATAGATGAACGTAAACCACCCATCATTTGATGCACGATGTTACCCATTGGACCTTTATACGGTACACGACCTTCAATACCTTCTGGTACAAGTTTTTCTGCACCTGCTTTCGAGTCTTGGAAATAACGGTCTGCAGAACCTGTTGCACCCGCCATTGCACCCAATGAACCCATACCACGGTATGCTTTGTAGTAACGACCTTGGAAGAATTCAACTTCGCCCGGTGCTTCTTCAGTACCAGCAAGCAATGAACCCACCATAATGGTACTTGCACCTGCACCAATCGCTTTGGCCATATCACCAGAGAAGCGAATACCACCATCGGCAATTAATGGAATCTGTTCTTTCAATGCATTGGCAACAGCGTCAATTGCAGAGATTTGCGGCATACCAATACCTGCCACAATACGTGTGGTACAGATTGAACCTGGGCCAATCCCCACTTTCACTGCGTCTGCGCCTGCATCTAACAATGCCAAAGCAGCATCGCCAGTTGCAATGTTACCGCCAATTACTTGAACTTGTGGATAGTTAGCTTTTACCCAACGTACACGCTCAATTACGCCTGCAGAGTGACCGTGTGCAGTATCAACCACAATCGCATCGACACCTGCTTCAACCAATGCTTCTACACGGCTTGGTGTTTCTGCGCCTGTACCCACTGCAGCACCCACACGTAAACGACCTAAGTCATCTTTACAGCTGTTTGGATACAATTCTGCTTTACGGAAATCAGTGACCGTAATTAAGCCTTTTAATTCCTGCTGGTCATTCACCACCAAGACTTTTTCAATACGATGCTGTTGCAATAAAGCTTGAATGTTTTCTTTAGATTCGTCTTCGCGTACTGTCACTAAACGATCTTGACCTGTCATGATGTTGCTGACAGGTTGCTCAAGGTTGGTTTCAAAACGTGTATCACGTCCTGTCACAATACCGACAACTTTGCCATCTTTTACTACAGGTACACCGCTAATATTATTGGCTTGAGTCAGCGCAATCAATTCACGTACTGTAGTTTCTGGCGTTACGGTAATCGGGTCTTTCACCATACCCGCTTCAAATTTTTTCACACGGCGCACTTCGGCTGCTTGCGCAACGATGTCCATGTTTTTATGCAAAATACCAATACCACCGTTTTGCGCCATCGCAATTGCCATACGAGATTCAGTCACCGTATCCATTGCTGCTGAAACCAAAGGAATATTCAGGTCAATGCCGCGCGTAAAACGTGTCTTTAAGGAGACATCTTTTGGGAGAACAGTAGAATAGGCAGGGAGTAATAAGACATCATCGAAGGTTAACGCTTCTTGAACGATGGTCAGCATAACAGTCTCACTGGTAATTTCCGTGAGCCATTATAAACAAATCTGGGCACAAATTTCATTTGTTCTCTAAGAAATATTTTTTATTCTGCCCTTCTGGGGGATGCGACATGAAAAAATCGGTAATTTTCATCTAAAAATTGAAGTTTTCATCCTTAGTTTGCTTTTTAGCCGTGCAGGTTTAAAACTTGCGATGTTTCATTTTTCAGGCAGATAAAGCCGCTTCAATGTGAACCATGATTGGCTATTTATCCAAAATTAGCCGTAAAAAAAAGCAAAGCCGCAGCTTTGCTTTTTCAATCTGGATTGCGATCAACAACTTAAAGCACCATTAAACCACTTGATCGAAGTCATCATCATTCACAGAAATGGCTGGATCGACTTGCACAAATGGAATCATGTTATGCGCACGACGTGCTTTATTGCATTGATCATCGGCAATTTGCACTTCTTTACAAGAGCTGCTGCGTAATTCATAAATCCCGCAGCTCACTTGCTGTCCAACTTCACCTTCTAAAGCGACACAACGCGGCTGACTCTGATTGGTACCACACATGCATGAATAGACTGCTGTTACTGGTTCCGTGTAGTGCTCAGGCATATTCATGCCTTCAGCCCAATAAAATGAAACACGGAAATAAGCGCAACACGCGCCGCAGCTTAAGCAGGCATCTGCTGTAGGTACTTGAGACAACATTCGTTAAGTTCTCGTCATCAAAAAAATCGTTTTTGGGCGAAAATCTTAAAAAAAGTTGTTTTTGCACTCAAGTTTTTTTTACAGTTTTTTCAGCTTTTTTTGTCGCTTATTCAGGGCAGCTAAAAACGTGTTCGTCCATCAAATCGACGCCACATTCCAGTGTTTCAATCCAGTCTAAGAATTGATTCACCTGTTCTTTGCCCACAAATGGCGTACCGTGTTGCGGCACAATCATTTCAACGTCCATGGTGCGTACCATATTCACCCAGAGGCGAATCACTTTATTGGAACACATATAGCGCTGATGAAAGCCTTTCATCGCAGGAATATGCGCAGCAAAATCAGTCAATGGAATTGAAGCATCTTCCACCATTGACGCACCCATATCACCAGAAAATAAAATTTTGGCGATAGGATCATAAAACTGGAAATTACCAACAGAGTGTAAGAAATGCGCAGGCACAGCAATAATTTTAGACTCACCCAAAGGAATTGCCTGACCTTCATCTGGCAGTTCCACCAAACGATCTAACCAGTTGCCTTTCATACGGTCGCTCATAAAAGATGAGCTTAAGTGCGGCAAGAAACGCGCCCACAATTTTGATGCTACGATTTTTGCTTCGGTATAGACCAACCAACGCGGCATTGAAGTGATGATGTCTGGGTCTTGGTGCGATGCCATGACATAGTCAAGATTGGTCAAACGGGTATATTTGTTTAATTCCATGGTCAGTGGTACATAGGTCAGGTCGCCACCTGGGTCTAGCACTGCGGCACGGTTATTATCAATGATCAGAAATTGGTTGGCCTGAACACCTTCACCTTTGACCAAACTGGTAAAACTAATACATTTATGTGTCCCATTATCAAATAAGACCTGCGATGTTGTACGGTCAAATGCCATAACCAATCCCCAATTTTTTCATTTTAAAAATAGATTTTCTATCACTGAATAACATATAGCTATTTATGGAAAGTTACAATAAATAAAATGGCTCAGATTATCTGAAATATCAGTGAATTGCAGTACCATTCACATAAATAAATCCCGAGCAGTTTGCTCAGGATTTATGCATTTTAATGAATAATTTAGAATAAATAATGTTGCGCCAAAGTCGACACACCAATAATCAAGAAAATCAATGCGCCAATTTTATGAATTAAAGCAATTGGCAATCGGGTCGCTAATTTATTGCCAATAAATACCGCAGGTGCATTGGCCAGCATCATCCCCAAAGTGGTTCCAAGCATGACCCAAAACACGCTGTCATAACGTGCGGCTAAAGCCACTGTGGCAATTTGAGTTTTATCGCCAATTTCTGCCAAAAAGAACAATACAAAGGTCGCGCCAAATACACCGTATTTTTGCCACTTGTTGATGCTTTCAGTTTCATCATCTAGCTGGTCTGGAATAAGCATCCAAATCGCCATGCCAATAAAACCTAAAGACAAAATCCACAATAAAATTTCTGGGCTAAGTACCGTGGTAATCCACTGCCCTAAAACTGCAGAAAGTCCGTGGTTAATGAGTGTTGCCAGTAAAATAGCAACCAAGATTGGAGCAGGTTTACGAAAACGTGCCGCGAGTAATAAAGCCAATAGTTGGGTTTTATCACCCATTTCGGCTAAGGCGACAATGGCAGTCGAGATGAGGAATTCATACATGATGTTTTTCTCTGGCTAGCACACATACCAATGACCTATCCCTCCTGCTAGCCAAAATCTGCAGAGTGATAAATCAAAGGTCTTGCCAACAAAAGAAAGCTTGAAAAAGCAGACTTGGTTCTTTGCTATGATGACCATGTTCTGTGGAACAAATATGTTGACCATCACCTTTTTACTGCATTCAGTTGAAACAGAAATTAGTAAAAAGCGGCTACTCCCCAATGAAGTACAGCTATTCTAAACGGAATACTGCGGTTAAGCAAATTTAGCCGAATAACGGCAGTGACAAAAAACCCTGCCGCAGCAGGGTTTTATAAAGCTTTTCTGAGTTTAGAGCAGCAAGCTACGAATATCTGCCAACAACTGGGTCAGTTTATGGGTAAAACGTGCTGCATCTGCACCATTAATTACCCGATGGTCATACGACAATGACAATGGCAACATCAAGCGCGGATCAAAGCCTTCACCATTCCAGACAGGCTGCATGGTCGCTGGTGAAATACCCAAAATCGCAACCTGCGGCCAGTTCACCAACGGCGTAAATGCCGTACCGCCAATCGAACCTAAACTGGTGATGGTAAAGTTTGCACCTTGTAAATCTTTAGGCGACAACTTTTTATCACGCGCTTTTTGACTCAACTCACCCAGTTCAATCGCAATTTGTTTAATCGATTTCTGATCTGGATTACGTAGTACAGGCACGGTTAAACCATCGGGGGTTGCCACCGCAATGCCCATGTGGATTTCTTTACGCAGCAGCACAGACTTTTGATCGTCTGCCAGATGCGCAGCGAAATATGGCTCATCTTTCAGCAAATGCGCTACTGCTTTGGCAATGAACGCCAAAATGGTCAGGCTGACACCTTCTTTTTTGAAGTTGGCTTTCAATTCACCGCGCCACGCTTCTAGCTCGGTAATATCGGCCAAATCAAATTGCGTGACTTGTGGGATGTAATTGTTCAGGGACAATTGCGGAATTGACACTTGTTGTAAGCGCGTCAAATCTTTTTCTTCCACACCACCAAATGCACTAAAGTCAGGTAGCTTTGGCAAACCTGTAACTTGCTGTGTTGTAGCAGCGACAGGAACAGTCTGCGGCGCAGTAAGACGCGCTTTGACATAAGCCTTCAAGTCTTCTTTGAGTACACGCGCATGTGGGCCAGTGGCGTTTACATCTGCTAAAACAACACCCAACTCACGTGCCAGTTTACGCACAGCAGGGCCTGCATACACTTTTGCATTGGCTTCATGTTGCGCCTTACTCAATTTGTCTACATTCGTATGCGCGCTTGCTGCAACTGTCGTGCTTTGTGCTGTAGATGCAGCACTGACTGCTGGCGATGTACTTGGTGCAGAGGCAACTTGAGCTGCTGCAACTGCTGTTGGTGCAGCTGCGCTTGCAGTTACTATCGTCACTAATGCATTGCCCTGCGCAACACTTTGTCCTAATTCTACATGAATCGCTTGAATCACGCCTGCAGTAGTACTTGGCACTTCTACCGTAGCCTTGTCTGATTCCACCACAATCAAACTTTGGTCAGCAGCAACCGTATCGCCCACTTGTACCAAAATTTCTGCCACTGTGGCTTTATCGACCCCTAAATCAGGCACTGCGACTTCAACCTGTGCTGATGCTGTTGTTTGTGGTGCCGATGCAGTTGCTGCGCTCGCTGTTGCAGCAGCCGCTTCTGCTGATGCCACTTGAGGTGTTTCCACCTGTGTGACTGCAGCAGCGGCGGTTTTCACTTTCAGAATCACCACACCTTCTTTTACGGTATCACCCGTATTGATTTGGATAGCGGTAACTGTACCCGACACCGTACTCGGCACTTCTACTGTGGCTTTGTCCGACTCCACCACAATAATGCTTTGATCAACATCAATCGCATCGCCGACTTGTACTAAAATTTCCCCAACAACGGCTTTTTCCACGCCAATGTCAGGTACTTGTACATCTACTTCTTGCGCAGTGTTTGATGTCGCTGAGCTTGGTTCTGCAGCGATCACTGGTTCAGCATCTTGCTTCGGTGCAGCATCTACTTGGGCTTGCGGTGCAGCAACTTCTGTAGCAGCTGCCGTTTGAGCTTCAGTTTCCAACTCAATCAGCACCGCACCTTCAGTCACTTCATCGCCTTGTTGTACCAAAATACTTTTCACCACCCCTGCAACGGTGCTGGGTACTTCAACAGAGGCTTTGTCTGATTCCAATAGGACAATGCTGTCATCAACTGCAATCGTGTCGCCAACTTTGACAAGAATATCTGCAACAGTGGCTTTATCGACACCAATATCAGGCGTTTGAATTTGCATGATCAGTGCTCCTCTTTGTAGTCAGCAACCGCTTGTACTTCAGGAACCGCTTGCGGTGCCCACGCGACAGGACGATCTGTATCTAACTCAAATGTCGAGATTGCATCTTTGACCAAACGCGCATCGACTTCGCCTTCATCAGCCAGTTTTTTCAAGGTGGCTACCACAATGTGTGCAGCATCGACCCCAAAGTAGCTACGCAAGTTACCGCGGGTATCGGAACGACCATAACCATCGGTACCTAAGGCAACAAATGGACGATTGTCTGGCAAGTAACCGCGAATTTGCTCGCTATAGGCGCGCATGTGATCGGTAGCAGACACGACAATGCCATCTTTGCCACGTAACTGTTGTGAGATCCACGGCTCTTTGCTTTCTTCAGCCAATGGATGCAAACGGTTGTATTCTTCACACGCCATACCATCACGCGCCAATTCATTAAAACTGGTCACACTGTAGACATTCGAGTGGATTTGATACTCTTCACGCAAGATTTTCGCCGCTTTGATGACTTCACGCAAAATCACACCTGAACCTAGCAATTGAACCGTGGCTTTTTCATCTTCCTGCAGTAAATACATGCCGCGCTTAATGCCTTCTTCCACACCTTGTGGCATTTCAGGATGCTCGTAGTTTTCATTCATTACGGTGAGGTAATAGAACACGCGCTCCTGATTGACATACATGCGTTGCAAACCATCATGCACAATCACGGCAAGCTCATAACCAAAGCATGGGTCATAGGACACACAGTTTGGAATAGTATTGGCTAAAATATGCGAGTGACCATCTTGGTGTTGCAAGCCTTCACCATTGAGTGTGGTACGTCCTGCAGTGGCACCCAACAAGAAACCTTGCGCCTGTGCATCACCTGCCGCCCATGCAATATCCCCAATACGTTGGAAACCAAACATGGAGTAATACATATACATTGGGATCATTGGTAAGTTATTGGTCGAATAACTGGTACCCAAAGCTGCCCAAGCACTCATTGCACCTGCTTCGTTAATGCCTTCTTGCAGCATGTGACCGTCTTTGGCTTCACGATAATGCATCAATTGTTCTTGGTCTTCAGGGGTGTATTTTTGCCCATGTGCGGCATAAATACCCAGTTGACGGAACATGCCTTCTAAACCGAAAGTACGTGCTTCATCGGGTACAATGGGTACCACACGGTCTTTAATGGCTTTTTCTTTGAGCAGGGCAGAAATCAAACGCACCATCACCATAGTGGTCGATTGTTCTTTGCCACCTGAACCTGCCAAGACTGAATCGAAAACTGATAATTCAGGAATTTGTAAAGCTTCGCTGTCTTTACGACGCGCAGGCAAATAACCACCCAACGCTTCGCGACGCGCTTTCATATATTTCAATTCAGGCGAATTTTCACTTGGACGATAGAACGGCACTTCTTCAAGTTGCTCATCGCTAAATGGCAAGTTGAAGCGGTCACGTACATATTTTAAAGAATCCAACTGCATTTTTTTGATTTGGTGGGTTTTGTTCACCGCTTCAATTTCATCAGACAAACCATAACCTTTGACAGTTTTGGCTAAAATGACCGTTGGCTGACCTTTGGCCTTACATGCTTCAGCATACGCCGCAAATACTTTGTACGGATCGTGACCACCACGGTTCAGGTTATCAATATCTTCATCGCTTAAATCTTTGACCAATTCTTTGGCTTCAGGATATTTACCAAAGAATTTCTCACGAGCGTATGCACCACCTTTCACTTGCAAGCGCTGATAATCACCATCCACCGCTTCTTCCATAATGGCTCTTAATGCACCTGTGTCGTCTTTGTCTAATAAAGCATCCCAATGACGCCCCCAGACCACTTTAATCACGCGCCAACCTGCGCCACGGAATAACGACTCAAGTTCTTGAATGATTTTACCGTTACCGCGTACAGGGCCATCTAAACGCTGTAAGTTACAGTTCACCACCCAAATCAGGTTATCTAGCTTTTCACGACCTGCCAGTGAAATTGCACCCAAACTTTCTGGCTCATCCATTTCACCATCGCCTAGATATGCCCAGACTTTACGGTCTTCTTCTTTAATTAAACCGCGGTTCATTAAGTATTTTTGAATATGTGCCTGATAAATTGACATGATTGGACCCAGACCCATCGACACCGTTGGGAACTGCCAATAGTCAGGCATTAAATAAGGATGTGGATAGCTAGGTAAACCGTTACCGCCCACTTCACGGCGGAAATTATTCAATTGATCTTCGGTTAAACGCCCTTCTAAAAATGAACGGGCATAAATACCGGGTGCACAGTGACCTTGGTAGTAGATCATATCACCGCCAAAATGATCACTATTGGCACGGAAGAAATGGTTAAAACCAACATCATACAATGTTGCTGAAGATGCGAAACTTGCAAGGTGACCACCTAAATCATCACCTGTTTTATTGGCACGCAATACCATTGCCAACGCATTCCAGCGAATCAGGGCGCGAATACGACGCTCCATATCCTGATCGCCCGGCATGGCAGGTTGTTCTTCCACTGAAATGGTATTGAGGTAAGGAGTATTTAATCGCTGAATGGGTACATGCTTTGCAATTGCACGTTGGTACAGTTTTTCGAGTAAAAATGCTGCCCGTTCAGTACCCATATGTTGTAACACAGCATCAAAGGCGTCTTGCCATTCTTGGGTTTCTTGTGAGTCCGTATCACCGTAAAACGCCATAATTCACTATTCCTAAGCCTAATCGTATGCTTTATATGTATCATAATTTAGACTTTAGTAGATATGGCTAATCTTAAATGCATATCCTGCATACTATTTAGAAAATAAATAGTCATTGACACATTCTTACAGCAAATAACAAAAAACCGCCAATTTAGGCGGTTTTTTATACAATAAAGCAGATACTGCGTGTTATTATTTTTTTAGGTGATAAGTTGATGTCTGAAATGTCTCACTAGATTTCGCTAAAAGCTAAAACGTGAGTATAAAGAAAAGCGACCTTTGCCGCTTTAATTTCATGTTTTAATTTGTAGTTCGCGTGTAGTTTACAGTGAGTGTGGCTAGAGCATGAATTTCTAGCCAAAACATTACGGCAACATTGCTAAATAGGTAGAAGGGTTCTTACGTTGACCATCTTTCACTACTTCATAATGTAAGTGAGGACCTGTACAACGACCTGTACAACCCACGTTGGCAATATGTTCGCCTGCATCTACACGGTCACCCACACGTGCAATTAAACGTGAAGCGTGTGCGTAGCGCGTGATATAACCATTACCGTGGTTAATTTCTACATATTGACCATAACCTGTGCCCCAGCCTGACTTGGTCACAATACCTGGGCCAGTCGCATAAATTGGAGTACCGCTTGGTGCAGCAAGGTCTAAGCCAGAATGGTTTTCAGCACGACCACTCATGACACGACCGCCATAGTTCGAGCTAATACGTGCATTTGGTAATGGATGTGACACTAACCAAGCATAAGGATTTGAAGAAGCAAAACGGGTGCTGGTATTGGTACCGTATTTTTTTGCTAAAGACGCATTGTTTAATTCTGTAGTCTTTTCACGAAGCTTAACGGTCATCTGCGTTTGTGCAGGAACATCAATGTCTTGTGTTTCTGTATAAGAACCTTGTGACAAGGTGCGGGTTAATTGCTCAATACGATCAGTCGATGAATTTTGAGAATCTAACTCAACTAAATCAGCAAATGCGACAGATGCTGCCGAAGCTGCCAGTGAAAACGCTAATAAAATACGGCGCGAATGCATAAAAAAACCTCTTAACTGTTCTTACTTGAAGTTCCTTGTGATCTCTTCCTTGATATCTACTGAAAGGAGCGCATAAGATTAGGGCATAAACATGAAGGAATGATGTATGTCCGAACCTGTGAATCTCTTTCAACAAACAAGAAAACACATAAAAACAGGAAACCTAACGTTTCTCTCAACCCAAGTTGCTGCATGGCAGAAACTTGGCAAACTTATTCAACCTTTACTGCCGCAACCAGAGCAATGGCAGGTGGTTTGTTATCAACAAGGTGTCTTAACCATTACTGGAACGAATCAAGCGATGGTCAGTCAACTTGCTTATTTGCAAAAGCAATACATTACTCAACTGTCACAACTGCATGAACTGAAAGACATACAAAAAATTCAAGTTCGTTTAAGAGTTGAATCTCAAACGCCCCCAAAAAGCGAAAAGCCTTTAAGAACACTTAGTCCAGAAACTCAAGATATGTTACGAGGTGCTGCTGACTTTGTGAGCGACCCTAAGCTTAGCCAAGCTTTGTTACGTTTGGCAAGCAATAAAAAATAATTGTTTGCAGAAAACGCCAAAAACTCGTGCTCAAATTTGTGATGAAATTCACATATTATTGTTGTTACATTATAACGTAGTAAGAAAAGACAATGACTTATGTCACATGCACAAAAGTGATCGGGCAAGAATTTATGTCATCAAATGTTACAATTTCATAACTGCTTGGATCGCTCTGAACATTGCGTAATAACTGATTATTTAAGGCATGTCCTGATTTATAACCATCAAACTTGGCAATAATTTGATGTCCAAGCAAGTACAAATCCCCCACAGCATCTAAAATTTTATGCCGTACAAACTCGTCCGAGAAGCGCAAGCCTTCTTCATTGACCACGCCTGTATCATCTACCCCAATGGCATTATCTAAACTCGCACCCAAAGCCAAATTATTGGCTTTTAAATAGTCCAAATCTTTCATAAAGCCAAAAGTACGTGCGCCACTGACTTCATAGACAAAGGTTTCTGTAGAAAAATCGATGGTGGCAGACTGATATTCTTTTTTAAAGGCAGGATGATCAAAGTCGATGGTGAAATTGAGCTGAAAACCTTCATGCGGACTGAACACCGCACGTTTATCGTCAATTAAAGCTTCTACAGGTTTTAAAATTTTGATGAACTTTTTCGCAGCATCCTGTTCTTTTAAACCACCCTGCATCAACAAATAAATAAAAGGCCCTGCACTGCCGTCCATAATGGGCACTTCAGAGGCAGACACTTCAATAATCAAGTTATCAATGCCCAACCCTGCAATTGCACTCATAACATGCTCAATAGTGCCAACTTTGGCATTATCCTGAACCAAATTCGAGCACATAAATGCTTCTTGAATCAGCATGGCATCGGCTGGAATATCGACAGGCGGATTTAAATCGATACGACGAAACACAATTCCCCCATCGGCATGATGCGGCACAAAGTTGATCAATACTTTTTGACCACTGTGCAGACCAATACCGCTCGCCTTGACGACACGTTGTAGGGTACGTTGTTTCAGCATGTTCTCAATTCATCTAAATTTTAAAACCGCTATACGTTAGCATATTTAGCCATTGATAAAAAACAAAAAAGGCAGTTTAAAACTGCCTTTTCCCGATCACACAATGAAATTGAGGATCTTGGCTTATTTACGCTGCTGATTTTTCAAATAGTCTTGAATACTCATTGGCGTTGGACGCGCAGAGCCTGATGTTGTTGTCGCACTAATTGCAGGCGCAGTTTCTGCCTGCTGACGCTGAATTGCAGGCACATCATCTTCTTCTACTGCCGCTGTTGGTGCTGCAGAAGTGGTTTGTGTCACGGTGCGTTTTGCAGGCTCTGGTGTATCGCCTGTGTTACGCGCTAAACCAGTAGCAATAACAGTCACGCTAATTTCGTCACGCGCTTCAGGATCAAATACCGTACCGTAGAATACTTGGGTTTGTTCGGTATCTGAAAGTTGATGAATCACGTCCATGATCTCTTCGATTTCACCGAAGGTCACATCATCACCACCCGTTACGTTAATCAACAAGCCTTTGGCATTGGCAATGGTTACGCTATCGAGCAATGGGCTACGAATCGCTTGTTCAGCCGCTTGACGCGCACGGTTTTCACCACGACCTGAACCAACACCCATCATCGCATAACCGCGCGTACTCATCGCAGTTTTCAAGTCAGCAAAGTCTAGGTTGATGTGACCTGGACGTACCACCAAATCAAAAATACTGCGTACACCGTTCAACAAAACGTCATCGGCTTTTTTATACGCATCTTTCATTGAAATGTCGCGGTAAACTTTCATTAAACGCTGGTTTGGAATAATGATTAAAGAGTCTACATGCTGTTCTAATGCCGCAATCCCTTTTTCCGCAGAAAGTAAGCGACGCTTACCCTCAAAGTTAAATGGCGTAGTCACCACACCAACAGTCAAAATGCCCATTTCTTTGGCAATTTCAGCCACAACTGGCGCAGCACCTGTACCTGTACCACCGCCCATCCCTGCAGTCACAAACACCATGTCTGTGCCTTCAAGTTGCTGACAGATCAGCTCGCGGCTTTCTTCCGCTGCAGTTTGACCCACTTGAGGATCACCGCCCGCGCCTAAACCACGTGTGCTTTGCTCACCTAGCTGGATTTTGAATTGCGAATTCATGCGATCCAATGCTTGTTTGTCCGTATTGGCACAAACAAATTTTACACCCTGAATATCCGACTCAAGCATGTGCTGCACAGCGTTACCACCTGCACCACCCACACCAAACACAGTGAAACGGGCTTGACCGTTGCTATCGGTTTGATCATCTATAAATTCAAATGAGGCCATGACCTTTAGATTTCCTAATACGTTATTGGCAGTCACTTAAGCCCGTATACTGCCTTGATCTTCATAAAAATTATTTTTAAGAATGCTGTTCAACTTCTGGCTTGTCAAGTACCAGTGATGATCCGTACAACTTCCTAACAACATTCCCAAAAAACTCAACTAAAAAATAGATTTTAACTTTTCGTTCAAGCCAGACCATGCCCGTCCGACACGCCCCCAAACCGATAAGGTTTCAGGGTCTTCATGTTCTACAATCGTGTCTTGAGTATAGTTTTGACTATAAAGCAATAAGCCTGAAGCTGTTGCATATTGTGAACGGCGTAAGGCGGCCTGATGCGGTTCATCGGCATAAACTTGTGAAGGATGATTCCCCAAGTGTGCCGAAACACCCAACATACGACGTACCAATCTGATCATGCCTTCAATTTGTGAGGCATCACCCGCCAAAACCACACCATGATATAAACCATGAATGGCACCGCTCTTTTCGAGTTCCTGACGAATTTGTGCAAAAATTTCTTCATAACGCGCAATAATAATTTCCGCCAGTTCAATACGGCTAATGGTTTGCGGCCCATCAATGCCCTGAATCTGAATCATGTGATCAGGTTTGACCACTTTCATATCTACACAGCCATACAATAGCTTAATCCGTTCAGCTTCTTCAGTTGTGGTTTGTAACACCGCTGCAATATCGCGGGTGACATGCTCACCACCACGCTGCAAAGTGTGTGCCAAGGCCAAACGTCCATCTAAATAAACTGCAATACTGGTCGTACCTGCGCCAATATCTACCAGACACACACCGTATTCTTTTTCATCTTTAAGCAGACTGGCTTCTGCAGTGGCTAAATTTGACACCACCATTTTTTCGACACCAATATTGGCACCTTTTAAAGCACGGTCTAAATTCTGCATGGTGCTAATAGGCAACATCATCAATTGATAATGCCCTGTCATGCTATGTGCTGACATACGAATTGGGTTTTGTACCCATTCACCCGAATCATCTAAATCGAAACCGAGTGGTACTGCGCTCACCAAATAATGGTCTGAGGTGAGGTGACTGGCTTTGGCCAAGTCCAATGCGCGTACCACTTCACTGGTGGTAATGGTGTGATCACTACTTTCAATAGGTGTGCGACCTGAAGCATAAAAGCTTTTTAGCTCTGCACTAGGAATAGAAATCCATGCCGAATGCACACGGCATTCCGCCATATCTTCTGCTTCTTGCACGGCATTTTTAATTGCAGTAATCACTTTATCGAGACTGACAATTTTTCCTTTACTCATGCCTCGATTACGTGCGGTGGCCATACCAATGACTTGGATATTGTCTGGCGCATGGACCTTAGCAATCAAAACTGAAACTTTGTGCGTCCCAATGTCAATCGCAACAACCGAGGGAACAGCTTCACTCATTTATTCACTACCATTACCAGTATGTTTAATTTATGGCTTAATGCCTCTATTTTTTTAAAGCCCAATATTATGGCTTTGCTCTTATTCCCTCTGCAATGCTTGTGTCATCAATCGTTACAACAAAGTGACCATTTGCAATTTTTGGCGGAATTGAGTTTTTCCATTGAATGGCTAAACCATTGCGATAACGCAAATCGATGGCGGATATTTTAGACCATACAGGTTTCAAATCACTTTGTGCAAGATGCCCCAAGCGCTGCAGCTTACTCATGGTTTGATCTTTATCTACAATAACACGTAGACCTGAATCAAACTGCATAAACCACGTCATACGTTCTGTTAAATATAGTTCTTTTAAACGATCGTTGACGGGTAAGAATAATTGGTTAATTTCATTATAACGACGCATCATCATTTTAGATTGATGCGTTGGCCCGTGTAATAACGGTAAATGTTGATTATTTTGTGGCGTGACCTCGGTAAAGACTTCACCGCTGTCACTGAGCAAACGACCTGTCCCCCAACGTGCAATTGGATGACGCGGCATAACCCGCACACGAATAGCATTCGGCCACGCACGTGAAACCACCACTCGATCTACCCAAGACAACTCCAAAGCGGTATCGCGGATTTGCTCTAGGTCAGAGGTGAAATAGTTCTTGGTCATTACAGGGTTCACATGCGTCATCACTTGGCGGTGTTCCGCATCTGAACGTGTACCCACTACATCTAGCTTGGCAATTTGTGCATCGGTCATGACTTTGTATAGCCCGTACGCACCCACTGCCAACACGAGCACCGCAACGCACAGCATTACCCAACCGCCAAAATGAATCAGCTTTTCTTTGGCTGTTGGCGGTTTGTCATGAATCGAGGTAATCGCTGCCCGTTTACGGCGCAAGGATGCAGGAAGTTGAGCCATATTTAGTGTGCTTCACCTGTAAGGGTTTGTGCCAAAATTGCCACACACAGCTCATCAAAACTATAGCCGACTGCATTTGCCGCTTTCGGAACTAAAGAGTGGCTGGTCATTCCCGGCACGGTATTCACTTCCAATAGCCAGAAATTGCCGTTCTCATCTTGCATGGCATCAATACGACCCCAGCCACTTGCACCCACGGCTTGGAAGGCACGTAATGCCAAAGCTTGTAACTGTTGCTCTTCGGCAGTGCTTAAACCACACGGAATACCGTATTGCACATCATTACGTTGATATTTGGCTTCATAATCATAGAACGCCACATCTTTCGGTGGTTCTAAACGAATAATCGGTAAAGCCTGACCATTTAACAGCACGATGGTAAATTCACGTCCTGTAATCCATTTTTCAGCCATAACAATAGCGTCATGTGCAGTTGCTTTCGCTACAGCATCGGCAAAGTCTTCTACTTTTTCGACTTTGCTCATGCCAAT
The DNA here is from genome assembly GCF_041464035.1 of Acinetobacter sp. AL9. NCBI lineage: Bacteria > Pseudomonadati > Pseudomonadota > Gammaproteobacteria > Moraxellales > Moraxellaceae > Acinetobacter > Acinetobacter sp. AL9. Next base: position 54,907 of record NZ_JAYFSK010000011.1, read on the forward strand.
ACTTGAACCTTCATGTACAGGCTTGATGATGAGTGGTAAACCCAATTCGACAACCACGTCTTCAATATTGGAATCTTTGCTAACAATACGATATGGCGCAGTTGGCAAGTCAGAACCTTGCCAAATTTGCTTGGTCTTCACTTTGTCCATGCCAATGGCTGAACCTTGCACGCCCGTACCCGTGTATGGAATATTCAACCATTCCAAAACACCTTGAATTTGACCATCTTCACCACCGCGCCCGTGTAACACAATAAAGGCACGATCATAATTGACCAATTCGGTCACGCTACGTGTTTGTGGATCAAATGCTTCTGCATTGACCCCAGAACGTAGCAGTGCTTCGAGTACTGCTTGACCGCTGTCTAGAGAAACCTCACGCTCAGCAGATTTTCCACCCAATAACACGGCAACTTTGCCGAACTTTGAAGCATTTGACACGTTTATATCCTTAAACTTTAAACTGGTCGATCAAATTCAAACATCACAGGTTGTGATTATTTTAAATATAAATGGTTTTGTGCAAGCTCGATTGAAATCGCCCCCACATTACCTGCACCTTGGGTCAATAACAAGTCATTGGCCTGTAACACTTGTTTCACAATATTCGGTAGGTTGCCGTCATTTGGATCGACCAAAATTGGCTCAACCTGACCACGCAAACGAATACTGCGTGCCAAAGTACGGCTATCTGCGCCAACAATTGGTTTTTCACCCGCAGGATAAACATCGAGCAATAACAATTGATCGACTTGTGACAACACTTCCACAAAGTCATCAAAACAGTCACGGGTGCGACTAAAACGGTGTGGTTGGAACAACATCACCAAACGGCGATCAGGATGACTTTGACGCGCAGCTTTAATGGTGGCTTCCACTTCTTTCGGGTGATGTCCGTAGTCATCTACCAATTTCACATTGCCGTCTGCTACCTCAAACTCACCTTGTACTTGGAAACGACGACCGACACCGCTAAAGCCTTCTAAAGCACGGCAAATTGCACCATCAGAAACGCCTTCATCGGTGGCAATTCCAATTGCAGCCAAGGCATTCAATACGTTATGCAGCCCCGGTTGATTCACCGTCACGCGTAACGGTTCGCGGTCTTTACGCAGTACAGTAAAGTGTGTGCGCATGCCGTCTTGATCGACATCAATGGCACGAATATCGTTGTCTTCATTAAAACCATAGGTCAATACAGGGCGCCCGATACGCGGCATGATTTCACGAATATTGGCATCATCACCACACACCACAGCCAAACCGTAGAATGGCAGTTTGTGCAAAAATTGAATAAAGGTATCTTTTAAGGTATCGAAACTACCACCATAGGTGTCCATGTGGTCGGCATCAATATTGGTCACCACAGCCGCCATTGGCTCTAGGAATAAGAACGATGCATCAGATTCATCGGCTTCTGCCACGATATAACGGCTAGCACCCAATGCTGCATTGACCCCAGTACGGTTTAGCAAACCACCAATCACATAGGTTGGATCCATGTTTTCTTCGGCCAACATACAGGTGATTAAACTGGTAGTGGTGGTTTTACCATGTGTACCCGCGACTGCAATACCATGACGGTAACGCATCAACTCGCCCAGCATTTCAGCACGACGCACCACAGGAATACGGGTGTCAATTGCTGTTTTAATTTCTGGGTTTTCTGGGTCAATTGCAGTAGACACCACCAACACATTGGCGCCTTTAATATTCTCTGCCGCATGCCCAATATAAACCTTGATGCCATTTTCTTCTAATTGCGCTGTGGTTTTTGAAGCTTTGATGTCTGAACCCGACACTTTATAGCCTTGGTTTTTCAAGACTTCGGCAATACCACACATCCCCGCGCCACCAATACCCACAAAATGAATGTGTTTGATACGGCGCATTTCAGGCACTTTGATTAATTTTTTCGCTTGATCAGCGGGTGTAGATGGAGACATATTTTACTCGAACAATGCTTGAATAAGACGAACCACGTGTTGAGTTGCATCAGGCTGCGCCTGCTGACGGGCTTTGACCGCCATTTCAGACAACAATTGACGATTCATTAACGGGGTTAATAATGTTGTTAAACTTTCAGGTGTCATGCTAGCTTGCGGACAGATTTTTGCTGCACCAAGATCGGCTAAAAACTTGGCATTGGCAGTTTGGTGATCATCCACCGCACTAGGCAATGGTACAAATACTGCTGCAACACCTGCAGTCGCGACCTCGGTTACCGTGAGTGCGCCCGCACGACAAATAATTAAATCGGCATCACTATAGGCTTTGGCCATATCTTCAATAAAAGGCTGTACCTCAACCTGTAAATGGTCAGGCTTGTGTGCATAACGTGCCTGCGTCGCTTCGGCATGGTTTTGCCCACATTGATGATAAACATCTAAAGCGACATTTAGTTGCTTTAACGCTTCAGGTACACATTCATTTAAGGCTTGTGCACCTAGTGAACCACCCACAATTAAAATACGAATTGGCAAGCCTGCTTTTTCACGTTCCTGATAGCGCCATGCAGGGCTTAAGGTCGCAGTGATTTCTTCACGAACAGGGTTGCCTGTGGTGACAATTTTGTTACTGTTTGGAAAGGTATTTGGGAAAGCCTGACACACGGTTTTTGCCACACGTGACAATTGAGTGTTGGTAAAACCCGCAACTGCATTTTGTTCGTGAATCAGCACAGGAATACCCAAAGCACGTGCTGCCAAGCCACCTGGCCCTGCCACATAACCACCAAAACCTGCAACAGCATCAACTTTTAATTGCTTCATGTAACGCACAGCACTGAGCGTTGCGCCTAAAATTTTAAATGGTGCAGCCAGTTTACGGATCAAACCGTTGCCACGTACACCTTGAATATTAATTTGGTAAATTGGGATATTATGATTTTTAAGCAGACGATTTTCCATGCCCGTTGGGGTCGCCAACCATGACACTTGAATCCCTTGTTGCTGTAATTGTTTTGCGACGGCCAAAGCGGGAAAAACATGTCCACCTGTACCTGCGGCCATCATCATGACATGTTTAGGCTGTTGTTGCTGTGCGTCAGTCACGGTTTAATTCTTCAACTCAAAATAAGGCAAATAAAAATCTTGTATAAGCTATCAATTGTAATCACAAACGCATGGGCTTGAAAGGTTATTTACTTTTTTTCACCAAGTGCTTGATTGTTTTTTTCTACAGATTTTCAAGTTTAAACTAGTTTTATTATTAATCTACGGAAAATGTTAAGTTTTATTCAATTTTACCTGCTTTGATTGATCTATTTTGCAAAGTGTTTAAGTTGTTTTTTGTATCCACGTCTCTAAAAACAAGGCCGCTTTCAAATAGAAAACGGCTTTTGTATTGATACAGTGAGCATAAAGCCCAAACTTAGTTGGGACGACCTGCTTCAAGTACGGTAAATAAATCATCGGCAATGGATGTACCAAACTGTGCATCAATTTCACGAATACACGTTGGACTGGTCACGTTGATTTCAGTGACATAGTTGCCAATCACATCTAATCCGACAAAAACCAAGCCTTTTTCACGTAAAAATGGCCCGACTTTGGCGGCAATGGCTTTGTCATTTTCAGTCAATGGACGTGCTTCGCCTAAACCACCTGCAGCTAAGTTGCCACGCACTTCGCCATTTTGTGGAATTCGTGCCAAACAATAAGGCACAGGCTCACCATTAACCATGAGGATGCGTTTATCACCATCTACAATTTCTGGAATATAGCGCTGCGCCATGATTGGCTGAGTGCCGTTGTTGGTCAGAATTTCAATGGTTGAGCCAATATTGACCCCATCTTGGTACAAACGGAAAATTCCCATGCCGCCCATGCCATCGAGCGGTTTAACGATCACATCACCATGTTGCTGAATAAATTCACGAATCAGGCTTTGTTGTGAAGTGACCAATGTCGGAACTTGTAGTTCTGGGAATTGAGTCGCAAACAGCTTTTCATTACAGTCACGCAGGCTTTGCGGCTTGTTGATGATCCATGCGCCTTCGCGTTCAGCTTGCTCTAAAATATATGTGGTATAAACGAAATTCATGTCAAAAGGCGGGTCTTTACGCATGAGAATGACATCATAATCAGCTAAGGATTCTTTGCGTTTTTCGCCCAATTCGTAATAATGGTTATAATCTTCAAAGACTTTGAGCGATGCAATCAGACCAAATGCCTTGCCCTGATCAATATATAAGTCTTGCTGTAATGCATAGCCCAAGGTATGCCCACGACGGCTTGCCGCCCATAACATCGCCATGGTTGAGTCTTTTTTCAAATTGACACTTTCGATGGGATCCATCACAACAAGTACGCGCATATTTCGGTGCTCTTTTGAAGAATTGAATAAGCAAAAGTATAGCGGAGTTTGGCTTTGGTTTTGCTGCAATTTTCGTAACGCTTTATCCACGATCATCATGCACTTAGGAGTATGCGATGCAACAAGCGATTATTGGTTTTCATTTAGATGAAGAAAATGATTGGGTCGCAGATTTGGCCTGCGGTCATGGGCAGCATGTGCGGCATAATCCACCGTGGCAAAACCGCCCGTGGGTAATCACAGAGCAAGGGCGCAAGGAAAAGTTGGGGGTGATGCTGGAGTGTAAGAAGTGTGAGGAGGAATTGGAGTGGGTTTTGGATAAGAGATTTTAGGTTAAAAAGATAATCAAACGACCCATGAAGCGGGGCTTTCGTATAACGACCACGATTATGTTAAATCGAAAATTTAAGTATATTTTCTTAGATGATAATTGTGCTGACACCGTCAAATTAAAGATAGTATGGGCGCCCCAAACTCATCTACAAGTTCAATATCAGCAGCTTTTAAACGATCTAATGGATCCCCTGTTTTTAAACACCATCCATCAGGCATTTTGTTTTTTAAGCCACATGTCTTGGAATCTAATTTTTTTTGCTCGTCATGAGTAATATAAGCTATGCCTAAATTTCGTTTGAGAATCGTTGATAATTCTTGATTTGATAATTGATCGGTTTTTATTAAACCCCATAAACCATTGAAAAGATAAGACATAGGTACGATGTGTTCTTTTCTTGCAGGAATAGAGCCCACAGGTAAATTTTGAAAAACAGGATTAGAGTATCCCTTAAAAATTAATTCATCTTCTGGATGAACTAATCTCTCTATAAATCTGGAGTGATATCCCCAAGACTTTTGAATATTAGCTTGAAATACCATTATATTTTTAAGGTGTTGAATGACAAGATCACAAGTATTATCTAAATACTGATTAATATATTCTTTATTTTTCATTGAAAGACATCGCTCATAATATTTTTAAGAATAAGCTATTCTAAAATCGACATCATACACCTTTAACACATCACGAAAATTATTCCACATAATTCAGTCCACTGCATACAAAAAAAGCCCAAACCTACAGATCTGGGCTTTTTATAAACTTGTTACGTTCCGCGCTAAATTATTAATCAACGCTCAATATTATCATTAAAGAGAATTGATAAGACTTAAATCCCATACTTCACACGGTACGCTTCCATTTTCGCCAAGGCATCTTTTTCACCTTTAGCATCCAAATAATTCATTAAATCTTTCATGGTAATTAAAGCATGCACAGGAATTTCCAACTCTTTTTGCACTTCCTGAATAGCAGACAAATCGCCCTGACCTTTTTCTTGACGGTCTAAAGCCACCAATACGCCCGCAATTTGTGCGCCTGCATTTTTCAAAATAGTCACCACTTCACGAATAGCCGTACCCGCAGTAATCACATCATCAATAATCCAAACTTTTTTGCCCTCAACCGCAGCACCCACCAACACACCGCCTTCGCCATGATCTTTGGCTTCTTTACGGTTAAACCCCCACGGCACACTTACGCCATGATTTTGTGATAAAGCCACTGCTGTAGCTGCCACAAATGGAATACCTTTATAGGCAGGCCCGAAAATAACATCTACATTTTTGCATTGCATGAGTTGATCTGCATAGCCCGAAGCCAATAGCGATAAAGCTTCGCCATCATTCAACAAACCTGCGTTAAAAAAATAAGGACTCACACGACCCGATTTTAAAGTAAACTCACCAAATTTAAGCACACCACGTGATAAGGCGAGTTCGATAAAAGCTTGCGGGTTAAATTGAGCTGGCGATGTCATGAGGTGCTCCAAATTAATACATTGAGGTAAGACCTGAGCATGATACCAAAGAGTAGCTATCCGAGTGATCAAAAAATTCTTCGAGTGGTTTCAATTAACGTCAATGGGTTGCGTTCATCGGTAAGCAAAGGCTTACTCGAATGGTTGGAAAAGTCTGAAGCAGACGTGATTTGCATGCAGGAAAGCCGCATCACACACGCCCAATGGACCGATAAATTTAAGCCAGAAGGCTGGCACACGCATCTTTTCCCTGCAGAACGCGCAGGCTACGCAGGGACAGCTATTTATAGCCGTTTGCCGTTTGTTTCTGTGCAAAATGGTTTAGGCTTTGAATTGGCCGATTCTCAGGGTCGCTTTATCAGTGCTGAATTTGATGTAGGACTGGATCACCCAATTTACATCTGTTCACTGTATTTGCCTTCTGGCTCTTCAGGTGAAGAAGCCCAAATGCGGAAAGATCACTTTTTAGAAGAGTATCAAAAAATTCTAAAACAGTGGCGTGAAGACAATAAATCGATCATTGTCTGTGGCGATTACAACATCGTGCATAAGCGCATTGATATTAAAAACTGGTCGGGCAACCAAAAGTCTTCAGGTTGTTTGCCGCATGAACGTGCATGGTTAGATCATATTTACAATGATTTGGGCTATGTTGATACCTTCCGTGAAGTGCGCCATGAAGCGGAGCTGTATTCTTGGTGGTCAAATCGCGGGCAAGCCCGTGCCAAGAACGTTGGTTGGCGGATTGATTATCATGCTTGCTCACCCGACTGGAAAGCACGCACTGTCAATGCTTGGGTGTATAAAGACGAATGGTTTAGTGACCATGCCCCTGTGATTATTGATTATAAGATCTAATATTCACACAAATTTCACAGCCTATATGAGTGAACAATTGTTCACTCAACTGAGGTTCAATTCGCACATAATCTGTCGACTTTGTGTATTTATCTTCAAGTCGATTCAGCGCATTATTGCATAACGGCAAAGGGACAGTCAGGATGACACAAAAGGATTGGAAGCCGAAGGATGGAAAATAAACTAACTGGTTTTGGTTAGTTTCAAGGATGTAACAATGGACGTTAAAATGAGACCCGCATAATCAGGATGATTAAATGCGGGTTTTCTCTTTTTATCATCTTATTTTCTGTTTTGCGCTGTTACTGTTGTTCTTCACTGTATTTTTTATTTTCACTAGAGTCTGTTCTTATCAAGTTTTTCATTTTTTTCTGTTTATGCGTCCCATTTTAGAGCGATCAAGTGTCAATTTGGTGACATCGGTATGACGTATTGATGACACATACCATTTAAACAGCCAATCATTGTTCACTGCAAGTTTCTAGCACTTAGCGCTGTTTTGGGCTAGGCTATAGCCAGTTTGATGATATTAACGTGAAAAAAATATGTTAAAAATTTATGGGATTAAGAACTGCAATTCAATGAAAAAAGCCTTCGATTTACTCAATGAATTGGGGCTAAGTTATGAGTTTCACGATTATAAAAAACAAGGGATCGATGCCGACACTGTCAAAAGTTGGTTAGATGCGCTTGGGCAAGATGTAGTACTGAATAAAAAAGGCACCACTTGGCGCAAACTCAGCGAAGCAGAACAGCAAGCTGCTTTGGCCAGTGAAGCCAACTTAATTGAAGCACTTTGCACTCACACCAGTTTAATTAAACGTCCTGTCTTAAAAACTGAATCAGGCTTTATTGCGGGTTTTGATGAAGCGGCTTATCGTGCTTTAGGTTAAGTTTAAAAAAATACCAATAAAAAACCTGCTCACATGGAGCAGGTTTTTTTATATCCTGTGCAATATGATTTCAACTGCACAGGTGGAATACATGCTTAGTTCGCACGAATCCATGTTTGGTTACGACCCAATGCCGCTACACCAATGAAACCACGCAATTCCAGTTTCTTACCACCATCGGCAAGTTTACCTTTTAGCTTGTAGGTTTTACCTGTTTGCGGGTCAAGAATTGAACCACCATCGTAGCTCGTGCCGCCTGTATTTTTCAGACCGCGAACAATGGTCAAACCTTTGAGTGATTTGTTGTGATACGGACCTTCACATTTTGTACAGGCATTTTCTTCACCAGGCGTTAAAATTGACTGAATGCTTGCGGTTAAAGTTCCATTTTTTTGCTCAGTAAATCTTACCGTGGCTTTGGGTTGTTTGGTTTTGTCGTCAATTGTTTTCCAAACTGTGCCGTTAAGCGGATCTGCAGCATTGGCCAAAGCGCTTAAACCTAACAGCCCGAATGCAAGTGCAATTTTTTTCATTGTTTTGTTTCCCTGGTCTACTATCAGACAACTTTATTATTAAAAAGTCACAACAAATTTGCAATTTTTGAATGTGACCGTTTAGTGTACCCTTGTAAATTATGTTGGTAAATACACAAATATCCGATCAAATAAAGAACAAGATGGAAAAATCATGAAGATTAACCCCATGTGGAAACAAATTATTACAGAGCAGTTTTTAAAAACCACCATTCGCAAACCAAGCCAATTTAATTTACCCCCCAATTCTGTACGTTTTGCACTAGAACAAATGTGCCGTTTATTTCCCATGCAAAAGTCGGTGCAGGTACGCGCGCTGCGTTTAGCAGGTCTGCATGCCGAAGAATTAAAACCACAGAATGCTGCAACACAGCTCATTTTTCATATTCATGGCGGGGCTTTTTTTCTGGGTTCGTTAAATACCCATCGAGCATTTTTGAGTCAAGTTGCGGCACGCACCCAAATGCAAGTGATTCATGTCGATTATCCGCTTGCACCTGAGCATCCTTTTCCACATGCTTTGGAAGCCGTGTTTGATGTCTATCAAAGTCTGTTGGCGCAAGGTATACACGCCAAAGATATTATTTTGTCAGGAGATTCTTGCGGTGCAAATTTAGCGTTGGCGCTAGCTTTAAAAATACGTGATGAGCAATTGCCGCAAGTGAGTGGCTTAATGCTGCTGTCACCATTTTTAGATTTAACCCTCACCAGTGAATCCTTGCGTTATAACAGCAAGCATGATGCCCTGCTGTCAATTGAAACGCTGGAAACAGGCATTGATTACTATGTACCGCCTGAACTTGATCGGGCAGACCCGCAAATTTCGCCATTGTTTGATGATTTACATGAATTACCACCAGTTTTAGTACAAATTGGCTCTAAAGAAATTTTGCTGGATGATGCAACACGTTTTAAAGAAAAAGCCGAACAGGCAGGCGTAGAAGTGCATTACAAACTCTACACGGGTATGTGGCACAATTTTCAAATGTTTTCACCGTGGTTTGAAGAAGCCAAACGTGCATTGGCAGATTTAGCAGAGTTTGCACATCGGCAAGATCAGAGCTAAGTTCAACCATAACAAGGCTTTGCTAACCAACCCTTTTAGCCGATCCATCTATATAAAAAAAGCTCAGCACCCTCAAGGCACTGAGCTTTTTTTATTGAAATAGTGGGTTAAATCGCCTGAATTTTTTGCATCGCATTGGCAACAGCTTGGTCTTTAAATTCCGACATACTCACCCCTTCAGCGCGAATAATTTCTACATCATTCACCCCTGTAAAGTTGAAGATGGTTTTCAAGAAATCTTCCTGAAAATCAGCAGGGCTATTATCACCATACACACCGCCACGGCTGCTGGCGATATAGGCTTTTTTCTCACCCGCCAAACCTACAGGCCCTTGCTCGGTATATTTAAAGGTTCTTCCCGCCACGCTAATGCGGTCAATCCATGCTTTTAAGGTTGAAGTCAAACCAAAGTTATACATGGCTGCACCCACCACCACGACATCGGCATCAATATATTGCTGGATGATTTTTTCACCTAAAGCCGCTTGTTCTGCATCTTGTCCCATTAAAATTTCGGCAGTTAAGTGCGGAATCGGCTGTTGTGCCAAATCTAAATAATCGACCTGTGCATTACTATTTTTTGCAGTCAATTGTTTCACAATCGCTTGGCTCAACTGACGTGAAACTGAGTTTTCACCTAAAATACTCGAGTCGATGTGTAAAATTTTCATGGGGATGTTCCAATCTTGTATTCATTTAATAACGCTATTTTAATCGTGCAGCGTAAATAAAATAATTAGAAAAACTAAGACACTATGTTTTATTTTTGGAACAAAAGACCTTTACCGCACGAAAACTTCCGCAGTATTTTTCCGAATCCTGCTTTTTCCAAGTCATTTTGCTTGCTTTTGATAAGGCTCTAAATAATTAACCCACATCGGTTCTTGTAAAGCTGCCTGCACCCAAGCCTGCATGGC